>NZ_JBIVUV010000018.1:0-12596 GCF_044768525.1 Streptomyces sp. NPDC091287 | reverse complement strand
GCCCCACACCCCCCCCCCCCGGCCGGGGGGGGGGGGGGGGGGCCGGGCCCCCGCGGGGGGGGGGGGGGGGCGGGGGGGGGGCCCCCCCCCCCCCCCCCCCCCCGGCCCCGGTGCGTGTAGCCGCCGGAAATTCATTGACCGATGAGCCGGGTGGGGACATGCTGGATCCCTGCGACGGCGGACTCCGCAACTCCGGTCCCCGGCGCGGTCCGCGGCCGTGTCCCACGTGGCACGCCGAGGGTGCGCCCGGATCCGGCGACGCGGGGGATCGCCGGATCGGGCGCGATCTCCGCACAGGCTTTCGGTGCCGTCGAACCGCGGGTACGGCGGTCAGGCGGCGGTGCGGACGCTTCCGCCGGTGGCGGCGGTCCATTCCACCAGCAGCCGCTGGTATTCAGCCTCGTCCTGCGGCGTCAGGCACCCGCCCGAACGCTGCCACAGGTCGCGGATCTCCGCGTTGACCTCGGCTGCGGAACGAGCGGACAGGGACGACGGCATGGGGGACATGTCCACCAGGCTACGGCCACGAGCCGCTCCCCTTACCCCATCCGCGGCGGGATATGCCTCACACCCCGGTCCGATCTCCTCTGTTCGCCGCGGGCCTCATTCCGGCACGAGACCCAGCGAACGCAGGCCGTCGGGCCGCTCCGCCACCGGCAGGTGGTCCACGAACCGGACCCCGCAGCCCAGAGCGGCCGCGCCACCGTCCGCCCTCCGGTCGTCACCGACCATGACCACGTCCGCCGGATCCCGGCCGATCAGCGAGCAGGCGATGCGGAACAGCCCCGCGTCGGGCTTCTGGAGCCCGTGCTCGAAGGACAGGGCATAGGCGTCGACCAGGGCGTCCAGCCCATGCGCGCGGAAGACCGGGCGCGGGTCCCACCCGATGTTGCTGACCACACACACCGCGATCCCCGCCCTCCGCAGCCCCGCCAGCACCTCCGCGGCGTCCGGATAGGCCTGCCAGGCCTCCGGCCGCCTGTGGCGGTCGTACAGCGCGTCGTACAGCCCCGGATCGGGCAGGGCGACGCCCCGGGCCAGACCGGTGTACGCCTCGCGGTGCAGAGCGGCGCTCAGGTCCCGGCGGGACATCGCCCCGGCGGGACATCGCCCCGGCCAGCCGGTCGGGGACCCGGACCGGGGACGGGCCGCCCGGGAGAGCACCGGCCTCCGTGAGCCCGCTCACGTACCGCTCGAAATCCGCCGGGGTGACGTCGACGCCCTCCTCGCGCAGCACGGCGGCGAGCCAGTCACGGACCGGCTCGATACGGAACAGGGTTCCGGAGAAGTCGAACAGCACGCCTTTGACCACCATGGACGCGATCCTTACCGGTCCGTTCCCGAGCCGGCAAGAGCGCCCTCCCGGGCCGCCGCGTACCGGGCGTACCCCGCGGCGCTCAACGCCACCACGGCCACCCCCAGCAGCGCACCGCCCACGACATCGGTCAGCCAGTGCACCCCCAGGTACACCCGGGTCGCCGCCACACCGACCGCCGAGACCACCGCCACGGCCAGCACCGCGGCCCGGGCGCCGGGGCCGGCGCCGTACAGCCACAGCAGCCAGACGAACAGGCCGCAGGTCACGACGGCCGTCATGGCATGCCCGGAGGGGAAGGCCGCGTAGTGGGCCGAGTCCACCGGATCGGGCCACTGCGGGCGCTCCCGGCCCACCGCCGCCTTCAGCCCCTGCTGGAGGAGCGTGGCGATCAGGCTCGTCGCGGCCAGCCAGAGGGCGAGCGGGCGCGCGCCCCGCCACCACAGGGCGACCACCACCGCCGCGATCAGGGCGCGCATGGTCCAGGGATCCCACACCCAGTCCGTCAGCACCCGGCTCACATGCACCAGACCGGGATCGGTCACCGCGTGCCGGTGCAGGGCGTCGGCGACCACCCGGTCCAGGGACATCAGCGGCGACCAGCGCGCCGCCACCAGCACGAGCAGCACGAAAGCGGCCGCGCCGACGACCGCCCCGGTCCACAGGGCGGGCGGGGTGCGGGCGGAGCGATCCGGCGAGCGGAAGCGGAGCAGGGGAGAGGACATGGGGTGATCCTCGCGGAGGACACCGCCCGAAGGCCAACTCGGGGTGCGATCAAGGGGGCCGGCACCGCTGCCCCGGCTCCTGATCCGGCGGACGCGCCCTAACCCAGCGCGCGGAGCCCCGGGACGAAGGCCACGAACACCGGGACGACCGGGACCAGCGCGGCGGCGGCTGTCAGCCGGAGCCTGCGGCCCGCCGTCAGCCGTTCGACCGGGGCCAGCAACCGGTTGACCCGGAGGGGCACTTGGGCCTGCGGGGTGGGGCAGGGGCCGAACACCCCACGGTCCTCGTTGAGTCCGACGAGGGCCAGCGCGGTCGTCAGCCGGCCGAAGCGGCGCGACGCCACGTCGTCGGCGGCCAGTTCGACCAGCCGGTGCATCTCGTCGCGGAACGCGGCGAACACCGGGATCTGCGGGAAGCCGATCGCCAGCGCCGACGAGCAGTGCAGCAGCCAGTCGTGCCGGGCCTGGGCGTGCCCCTGCTCATGGGCGAGCACGGCATCGAGCTGACGCCCCTTCAGGCGGCCCAGCGCGGCGGTGGTGATGACGAGTTGCGGAGCCGTGCCGGGCAGCCACCAGGCGTCGGGGCGTTCACCCTCCAGCACCACGAGGCGGTCGGCGCCCGGCTCCTCGCCCGGCATCAGCGGGGAACGCACCAGCAGTTCCGCCCGACGCTGCTCGCGGCGACGCCGTGCCCGCCGGATCTCCCTCAGGAGCATCGCCCCGGTCCACAGCCCGCCCATCGCCAGCAGTACCGCGATGACCGCCGACCACGGCCCGTACGCCGCCAGGGCGTACGCCTCGACGACGGCGTGCGGGGCGGGGGCGAAGACATGGCCGCGCACCGCCTGCCAGGCGGCGGCCGCGCTCAGCGTCATGGACAGGGCGAACGACAGCAGGACCCCGGCCACCACGCACTGCCAGACCCACAGGGCCACGACCGGTTCGCGCTCCGGCCACCGGGCGCGCGCCATCACGCGGGGAGTCACCAGGGCGGTCAATGCACCGAGCAGCAGCAGCGCGAGGGAGACCAGCATGGCCTCAGCTTATGAGGGGCGGGTCGGCCGGGGGTACGGCCGCGACCGGCAAGTGACGTAGACCACGGTTTGCCGGGGGTTCTGTCCCACTTCCTGTCTCACAGAGTGAGCAGCATGGCGAACATGCCGATGCCCATCGTCAGCCTGCACGCCGTCGTGAGCTCGGACAGGCCGTCCGATGCGCCCCCGAATCCTCCTGGGGCCCCGGGGGCGGGGACCGTCCCCCCGGCCGGGACCATGACGGTCCCTGGCAGCAGTCGGCCGGCCGAGCCCAGCACGTAGCACGCGTAGTAGACGAGCAGCGCCCCGGTCAGCAGGGGTATGCCGCCGGCGCCGGCGCCCGCCCCGTGCCCGGCATGCCCGCCCCCGCCGCTCCCCGTGACCGCGGGGGCCATCGCCACGGCCATGTAGACCATGGCCAGTGAGCCGACGAGATGGTGCAGATGGTGGCCGCCGCGCAGGGCGGGGCGCAGCGCTCGCAGCGCGGCCGCGCCGAACAGCACCGCGTACACCGCCCAGGCCCAGTCCGGGGGCGACAGCACCGCCGCCGGAACGGCCATCGCCGCCATGCCGAAACCCATGAGCGCCTCCGAGCGTGCGGTGCGGCGCTCCTGCGGCGTTCCCGCGCGGGTGCGCAGCAGGCAGTAGGCGCCGCTCACCGCGCACAACGCCATCAGCAGCCAGCCGGTCAGGGCCCCTCCGTGCACGGCGCGCCTCCCCCCGGTCGGACGTACGGCACTGTTGCGGGTCGTCCCATCGATGCCCGGGGGCCCGACGCCGAATCCGGCGCACGGGGGTGTGAAGGGGGTGCGCCGGGGCCCGTCGGGGGCGCTTCGGGTCGCGTTACTCTCGACCGCACGTGCGACGGCGGAGACCGCGACCGTACGTACAGCAGCAGGGAAACGCGTACGGCAGCACAGAAGTGCGTACGGCAGCAGAGAAACGGAGCACCCCACCATGGACACCGCCACTCCCCCCGACGCGGCCCGGCTGACCTTCCGCGACGCGACCGAGGACGACGTACCGGCGCTGGTGACCCTCATCGAGTCCGCCTACCGAGGTGACTCCAGCCGCACCGGCTGGACCACCGAGGCCGACATCCTCCAAGGACAGCGGACCGACGAACAGGGTGTGCGCGAGGTCATCGACGCTCCGGCGGGCCGGCTTCTCGCGGTCGAGCGCGACGGCGGACTCGTCGCCTGCTGCCAGCTCGAACACCGGGGCGACGCGGCCTACTTCGGCATGTTCGCGGTGCGGCCGGGACTTCAGGGCGGCGGACTCGGCAAGCTGATCATCGCCGAGGCTGAGCGCACCGTCAGGGAGAGTTGGGGCGTCGGCGAGATGCACATGACGGTGATCTCGGTGCGCGAGGACCTGATCGCCTGGTACGAGCGCCGGGGCTACCGCCGTACGGGAGCGCTCACCCCGTTCCCGTACGGCGACGAGCGCTTCGGGATTCCTCAGCGCGACGACCTGGCCTTTGAACTGCTCGTCAAGAACCTTGAGGTGAGCGACGCGGGGGAAGGCGCCTGAGGACGCCCGCCCTCAGGCGGTGAAGCGCCCGGCGCGGCGGATCTCGGGGAAGTCGGTCGTCGCGCCGTCCAGGCCCAGCGCCCGTGCGAGACGCAGGTGGTCCTGGGTGTTCACCACCCAGCCGATCACCTTCACCCCCTCGGAGTGGGCCTGTTCCACGATCTCCATGGTGAGGCGGCGGATGTTCAGCGCGAGTGTCGCCGCGCCTGCCGCCTTCGCCCGGTCCACCACGTCCGCGCCCCAGCGGCTGGCGATCAGGACCGTGCGCACGCCCGGCACCAGCCGCGCGATCTCGGTGACGGCCTCGTCGTGGAACGAGGACACCTCCACCCGGCCGACGAGATCACGCTCCCGGATCACGTCCGCCAGCGCGCGGGCCGCCGCCACGTCCTTGATCTCCGCCTGGAGCGGGGAGGAGACGGCCTCCAGCACCTCCTCGAAGACGGGGATCCGCTCGCCCTGGCCGGCGTCGAGCTCGCGCAGCTCCGCCAGGGTCCTGGCCGCGATCGGTCCGGTCCCGTCCGTGGTGCGGTCCACGTCCACGTCGTGCATCACGACGAGCGCGCCGTCCTTGCTGAGATGGAGATCCAGCTCGATGGCGTCCATTCCGGACGCCTCGGCGCGGACGAAGGAGCGCAGGGTGTTCTCGGGCTCGACGCCCATCACTCCGCGATGTCCCAGGGTGAGAAATGACAAGGCGACCTCGTTTCCGTCGGCGGCGGTCCGTCGACTGCTCCTGCCCGCGCGGAGGTGCGGCAAGCGGAGGTACGGCAATGCGGCACTGGGGAGGGTAGCGGCCGAGGCCCGCGATGTCCCCCGCTGTGCGGGCCCGGTCGCCCGTGCCCGGGAGCGACTGGGCGAACTGCGCGTCTACCCGGGATACGGCAGGAAAAACAGCGGCGACCATGGGGGGTACGCAGGATATTTTGCAGTCCCCCACTTGTCGGAAGGAACCCCGCACGGCTACGGTGAATGCACGCGAGGTTCTCCCGTGGAGGAAGTGTTATGACGGAAATTCTTGTGCACGACGCCACCGACGGCGCGATAGTTACGGTCCAGCGGGTGGTCGAACACCCGGCCTGGCCCGTGCTCAAGGATGCCGTCGAGGAGATCCGCCCCTGGCAGTCCAAGGACGGATCCATCGACTTCGAGGCCGAGGGCGCCCCGTCCCCGGCCGTCGTCGAGCGGGTCCTGGACCGGGTGACCGGAGCGGTCGAGGAGCTCTCCCCGCTCCTCCCGCACGACGCCGCCTACCACCGCGCGCTCGTCACCGACCTGCGCCGCTGGGCCGCCGACGGCTTCCGCGTCCCCGACTTCCTGGACTCGCTGCTGGCCTTCCAGCCCGCGAAGGACCGGGCCGACGGCCTCCAGCACCTCGTCGTCTTCGCGATGTACACGCAGAACGGCAACCCTGACCGCAACCTCGAAGCGGTCGTGCTGAGGATGGTCTGGCCCGACTGGCTCGCCGACCTGGAGGCGAACCGCTACGACAACCCGCTCTTCTGCGGCATCACCTTCGAGGACTTCACCGCCGGCTACGACACCCACTCCGCGGTGCTCTTCCCGGAGACCATCGCCGTGCGCGAGGCCCCCGAGCGCTTCAGCTGGGGCGGCATCTTCTGCGACCGCGAGGCCGCCCGCTTCCGCCGCGTCACCGAGGCCTCCGTCGACCTGCTCGGCCTGGAGCTGCCCGACGACATCCGCGAGATGATCGGCGACCAGCAGCGCTGCGAGCAGGCGTTCGTCCTGTGGGACATGGTCCACGACCGCACCCACAGCCACGGCGACCTGCCGTTCGACCCGTTCATGATCAAGCAGCGCCAGCCGTTCTGGATGTACGGCCTGGAGGAGCTGCGCTGCGACCTCACCGCCTTCAAGGAGGCCGTGAAACTGGAGTCCGAGGGCAACGCCCACGGCCGTGACGTGCAGTACGCGGTGCTCTTCGACCGGCTGTTCCGCTTCCCGGTCTCCGGCGAGCGCGTCCGCAACTACGACGGACTCGGCGGCCAGCTGCTCTTCGCGTACCTCCACAAGCACGACGTGGTCCGCTGGACCGACAACACCCTGAAGATCGACTGGGGCCGTGCCCCGGAGGTCACCAACCAGCTCTGCGGCGAGATCGAGCAGCTCTACCGCGACGGCATCGACCGCCCGAAGCTGGTCCACTGGTTCGCCGCGTACGACCTCGTGTCCACCTACCTCGCCCCGCACCCGGGATCCCGCTGGGCCAAGGGCCCCGACGCCCTGGACCTCACACTTCCTCCTCGCAAGCTCGTCGACGACGTGCTTCCGGACGAGTTTCCCCTGAGCATGTTCTATGAGGCGCTCGCCAAGAAGCTGAAACACGTGATTGCCTCTGCCAAGGGAATCACCGCGGCGAACGACGAGCGGGCAGCCGCGTGAACCATTCTCCCGAGGAGGCGGTGGCCATGAACGCGAACGGCACGGGCGAGGGGACCGGTGTGCTCGAAGGAGCCGTGGTCGCGGTCGCCGGAGCGGCCGGCCCCGCCGGCCGGGCGACGCTGCTGCGGCTCGCCGAGGCGGGCGCGACGGTCGTCGGGTGCGACGCGAACCCCGAACGGCTCGCCGAGGCGGTGGACGCCGCCCGGTACGCCCACGGGGGCGCGACCGTCACCGGCGAGACCGTCGATCTGCTCGACCTCGACGCCACCCGGGACTGGGCCAAGCGCACCGAGGCGGAGTTCGGCCGCGTCGACGGCCTGGTCCACCTCGTCGGCGGCTGGCGCGGCAGCCCGTCGTTCCGGGAGACCGTGCTCTCCGACTGGGACGCCCTGGAGAAGCTGCTCATCCGCACCGTCCAGTCGACCTCGCTGGCCTTCCAGGAGGCCCTTGAGCGCAGCGACCGGGGCCGCTATCTCCTGATCAGCGCCGCCGGAGCCAGCAAGCCCACCGCGGGCAACGCCGCCTACTCCTCCGCCAAGGCCGCCGCCGAGGCGTGGACCCTCGCGCTCGGCGACGCCTTCCGCAAGGCGGGGGGCGAGGACGGGCCTGCGGCCGCTGCTGCGATCCTGGTGGTCAAGGCACTGGTGAACGACGCCATGCGCGCCGAGCGCCCGAATGCGAAGTTCGCGGGCTTCACCGACGTCACGGAGCTGGCCGAGGCCATCGCCGGCGTCTGGGACAAGCCCGCCCCGGAAGTGAACGGAAAGCGCCTGTGGCTGACCCCGCAAACGTGAGGACCGACGCGCGACGTCACCACGACCCGCAGGTACGCGGCTTCGCCAGTGACAACTACGCCGGCGCGCACCCGGAGGTCCTCGCGGCCATGGCCCTCGCCAACGGCGGCCACCAGGTCGCCTACGGCGAGGACGACTACACCGACCACCTCCAGCGCGTGATGCACAGCCACTTCGGCGCCACCGCCGAGGCCTTCCCGGTCTTCAACGGCACGGGCGCCAACGTGGTCGCCCTCCAGGCTCTCACCGACCGCTGGGGCGCCGTCATCTGCGCCGAGTCCGCGCACATCAACGTGGACGAGGGCGGCGCGCCCGAGCGGATGGGCGGGCTGAAGCTCCTCGGCGTGCCCACCCCGGACGGCAAGCTCACCCCGGAGCTCATCGACCGGCAGGCGTACGGCTGGGACGACGAGCACCGGGCCATGCCGCAGGTCGTCTCGATCACCCAGAACACCGAGCTGGGCACCGTCTACACCCCCGACGAGATCCGCGCCATCTGCGACCACGCCCACGAGCGCGGCATGAAGGTGCACCTCGACGGGGCCCGGATAGCCAACGCCGCCGCCTCGCTGGATGTGCCGATGCGGACGTTCACCAACACGGTCGGCGTCGATGTGCTGTCCTTCGGCGGCACGAAGAACGGCGCGCTCTTCGGTGAGGCCGTCGTCGTGCTGAACCCGGACGCGGTCCGGGCGATGAAGCACCTGCGCAAGCTCTCCATGCAGCTCGCCTCCAAGATGCGCTTCGTCTCCGTCCAGCTGGAGGCGCTGCTCGCCAGGGACCTGTGGCTGCGCAACGCCCGGCACGCCAACGCCATGGCCCAGCGGCTCGCCGAGGGCGTCCGGGCGATCGACGGGGTGGAGATCCTCTACCCGGTCCAGGCCAACGCCGTGTTCGCCCGGCTGCCGCACGCGGTCAGCGAGCGGCTCCAGAAGCGTTTCCGCTTCTACTTCTGGGACGAGGCGGCCGGGGACGTCCGCTGGATGTGCGCGTTCGACACCGGCGAGGACGACGTCGACGCCTTCCTCCAGGCACTCAAGGAAGAGATGGCGCGCTAGCGCACATCCTGCATGAGTATGCGGCCGACCGGAAATTGATGGACTTCCGGTCGGTCGCTTCGTACGCTCTCCGATCATGGAGCTGACGCAGCAGTCCCCGGGTATCGAAGCGTATCTGGCCGCCGACGAGGTCATTGATCACGAGCACCCTCGGGTCGGCGAGGCGGTGACCCGCCTCATGCTCGACGCCGACACCGCATACACATACGCGCGGGCCGCCTTCGAGTTCGTCCGCGACACCATTCCGCACTCCGCCGACTCGGGGGATCCGCGTGTCACGTGGCGCGCCTCCGACGTGCTCGCCGCCCGTACGGGCATCTGTTACGCCAAGTCGATCGCGCTCACGGCGCTGCTGCGGGCCGGCGGCATTCCGGCCGGCCTCTGCTATCAACGTCTGGTCGGCCAGGACGGCGCGACCCCCGTGATCCACGGGCTGGTCGCGTTGCGGCTCCCCGGGGCCGGGGGGTGGGCGCGGGTGGATCCGCGGGGCAACAAACCGGGCGTCGACGCGCAGTTCTCGCTGGAGGAGGAGCGGCTGGCCTGGGTGGCACGCGAAGAGTTCAACGAAGTCGACTATCCAGTAGTCTATGTTGCACCGCCCGAGGTGATCCTCCATGCGCTGAAGAGCGCCCGGGACCGCTCGGAGCTGCTGCGGAACCTCCCCACGGCCCTCTGAACGCAGCCCCGCGCCGGACCACCGCACCCGAGTAACCGAACCGAGCAAGGCAGTAAGGCAGACGATGACCCTCACGCTCACCGTGTCCGACGAAGTGCGCGCCATCGCACCGGGCTTCACCCACCTCGCCGTCGAGGCGCACGGCCTGGTCAACGGCCCCAGCGACACCCGTAGCGCCGCCCTGCTGGACGACGCCGCCCGCAGGCTCGCCGAACGCCTGGAGAACCGCGCCCCGCACGAGGACCCGCGCATCGCCGCCTGGCGCGAGGTCTACACGGCGTTCGGGGCCAAGCCCTCCCGCACCCGCAACTCGGCCGAGGCGCTCGCCCGGCGCGCCCTCGCCGACGGCGGCCTGCCCCGCGTCAACCTGCTGGTCGACGCCTACAACGCGATCAGCGTCGCGCACCTCGTCCCGGTCGGCGGCGAGGACACCGACCACATCAAGGGCGGGATGCGGCTGATCCGCGCGACGGGCGACGAGCCGTTCCTCACCGTCGCCGGCGGCGAGGAGACGGTGGAGCACCCCGAGCCCGGCGAAGTCGTCTGGTGCGACGACGAGGGCGTCACCTGCCGCCGCTGGAACTGGCGTCAGGGTGTGCGCACCCGGCTCACCGAGGAGTCGGTCAACGCCGTCTTCCTGCTGGAGGGCCTCGCGCCGATGGCGAACGGCGGGCTCGACGCCGCGGGCGCCGAACTCGCCGCGACCCTGGAGCGGCTGAGTCCCGGGGCGCGGATCACCGTCCACGGACCGCGGTGAAGTGGCGACGTCGCGGTTGTCGTGGGGCGGCTGTCAGCCGAGCTCGCGCACCTCGGCGGGTGTCGGGGCCGTACCGCCGAGATGGGCCGGCACCCACCAGGTGTCGCTCGCGTCCTTCGGGCGCACCGGGTAGGCCCGCTGCGCCGCCTCCAGCAGCTCCTGAACCCGCTCCCGCAGCCGCCGGGTGATGGCGCCGGCGTACTGGTCGGAGGGCGCCTCCATGGGCTCGCCGACGCGGATGGTGATCGGGATGTGGCTGCGCTGGAAATTACGCGGCCGCCCCTTCGTCCAGATCCGCTGCGTGCCCCAGAGCGCCATCGGGATCAGCGGGACCCCGGCCTCCTGGGCGAGGCGCGCGGCACCCGACTTGAAGCTCTTCAGGGTGAAGGACTGCGAGATCGTGGCCTCGGGGAACACTCCGACGATCTCACCGGAACGCAGTGACCGAAGCGCGTGGGCATACGCGTCCTCGCCCTGGTCGCGGTCGACCGGGATGTGCTTCATTCCCCGCATCAGCGGACCGGAGATCCTGTGCCGGAAGACCGATTCCTTCGCCATGAACCGCACCAGCCGCTTCTGCGGCAGGGCGCCCAGCCCGGTGAAGATGAAGTCGAGATAACTGATGTGGTTGCTGACCAGCACCGCACCACCGGTCTTCGGGATGTGCTCCGAACCCTGAGTGTCGATCTTCAGGTCGAGCGCCTTGAACAGGGTGCGAGCGGCGCCGATGACCGGTCGATAGACGAGTTCTGCCATCTGGATGAAGACCCTTCTTCAGCGCCTGGGGAGGGTTCTCCCGGCGGAAGTTACGCAGCCGTAGGTTTTCGGCATTGTGGCGATCGTGCCCCATGTGCGAGCCGCTGGCCAGTCCCGGCGGACGCGGGGCGCGAGATTCTCGTCACGTGCGCGTACCCCGGGAGCTGCGGGGAATGCCTGGGCTGCGGCCGGTGCTGACCCCTTACGACGAACTCTGATCAGGAGGCACCAGGTGGACCGCCGGACACACGGACAGCGACTCGACGCATCCCAACTCGGCGCGGAACTCGGGGAACGCGCGACGCTCGTCCAGTTCTCCAGCGCCTTCTGCCAGCCGTGCCGGGCGACCCGCCGCACGCTCGGCGAGGTGGCCGGGATGGTCGAGGGGGTCGCCCATATCGAGGTCGACGCCGAGGCCCATCTCGCTCTGGTGCGACAGCTGGACATCACGAAGACGCCGACCGTCCTGGTGCTCGACGCCGAGGGCGAGGTGGTCCGCCGGGCATCCGGACAGCCCCGCACCGTCGACGTCGTCGCGGCGCTGGGGCACGCCATATGACGGACCGTGACGCATCTCCCACATTCCGGAACGCCCTTGACTGCGCCCGCTCCGCATCGTCAGTCTGACGTTATGCCGCCAGAACTCCTTCTTTACGGCCGGGTCCATGTGGACCTCGCACGCAATGCGAGTGCGCGTTGTCCGGGTGCCTGAGCACCCACGGACCCGTACGCCACTTCCGCAGAAGGAACACGTCCATGACGGCAACGCCCGATCTCGCCCCTGCCCCGACGGTCGCCACTCCCGAACTCTTCCGCTCGGTCTTCCGCCGCCACGCCGCGGGCGTGGCCGTGATCACCGCCGCGGGGGAGCGCCCGGTCGGCTTCACCGCCACCTCGCTGACCTCCGTCGCCGCCGAACCCCCGCTGATCTCCTTCGGTATCGGCACGTCCTCCTCCAGCTGGCCCGTGCTGTCCGAGGCCACTCATGTCGGCGTTCACATACTCGGCGAGGACCAGCGGGAACTGGCCGCGACGTTCGCCCGCAGCGGGGCCGACCGCTTCGGCCCGTCGACCGAGTGGAGCAGTGGCCCCGAAGGCGTTCCGCTGCTCGCCGGCGTGTCCGCCTGGCTCGTCTGCCGCGTCGTGACCCGTGTCCCGGCCGGGGACCACCGCATCGTCATCGCCGAGGCGGTGGCGGGCGCGCCCTCCGGAGCCGGTCGCCCGCTGGTCTACCACCAGGGACGGTTCACGGCTCTGCGAGACTGAGGGCGCGCACGCACAGGCCCGCCGCGTTGGCAAGGTCACAGTGCGCGGCGCTTGCCCAGGGGTAAGAGACTGGGTGTACTGGCGAGTAATATCGGGCTCGGAGCCTCGGTCGTCCTGACCGGATCCGGCCCGACAAGGCGCCTATGCTGCGTGCAACAAGGCAGCCCGGAAATGACGATGCAGTAGGAGAGCCGGCGTGAGCTTGAGGATCGTTGTCTGTGTGAAGTACGTGCCCGACGCGACCGGTGACCGGCGTTTCGCCGATGACCTGACGCTGGA
>NZ_JBIVUV010000017.1:0-227476 GCF_044768525.1 Streptomyces sp. NPDC091287 | reverse complement strand
GGCGGCGTCTGGTGCGTGCGATCGCAAGGCGGAGGGTCGCCCCGATACTGGATGTATCGGGGTGATCCCGACAACGCGGCGAGCGTGCGTGCCAGACGCCGCCGAGCAGGCGGGACTTTCGAAACACGCCCTAGGTCCTGTCGTCGGACTCCCGCCTGCCCCCCTCCGGGCGACGACGGGAGTTCGACGACAGGACCTGGGCCCAGTGACGTCAGACGTTGACGCCGAAGTCCTGGGCGATGCCGCGCAGGCCGGAGGCGTACCCCTGGCCGATGGCGCGGAACTTCCACTCCGCGCCGTTGCGGTAGAGCTCGCCGAAGACCATCGCGGTCTCCGTCGAGGCGTCCTCGCTCAGGTCGTAGCGGGCGAGCTCGGTGTTGTCGGCCTGGTTGACCACGCGGATGTACGCGTTGCGGACCTGGCCGAAGCTCTGCTGGCGGCTCTCGGCCTCGTAGATCGAGACCGGGAAGACGATCTTGTCGACGTCGGCCGGCACTCCGGCCAGGTTCACCTTGACGACCTCGTCGTCGCCCTCGCCCTCACCGGTGAGGTTGTCACCGGTGTGCTCGACGGAGCCGTCGGGGCTCTTCAGGTTGTTGAAGAAGACGAAATTGCCGTCGGTGGCGACCTTGCCCTCGGCGTTCGCCAGCAGCGCGCTGGCGTCGAGGTCGAAGTCACCACCGGTGGTGGTGCGGGCGTCCCAGCCCAGACCGACGATGACCGCGGTCAGGTTGGGCGCGGCCTTGGTCAGCGAGACGTTGCCGCCCTTGCTGAGGCTGACTCCCACGAGTCCTCCAGTAGTTTTCTCAGGGGTCGGCAGACGCCGGCGTCCCCGTCGTTCATTGGCATCGGATCAACGAGTGGATCCTAGTGACCGGTTCCCGGCCAAAACAGGCTTTTGACCGGGCGTCGCCAGGAGATCGTCTCAGAGCGCTTCGAGCGCCTTGACGTAGTCGTTCAGGTCACGGGCGTCCGGGAGGCCGTTCACGACGCTCCAGCGGACGACGCCCGCCTTGTCGATGACGAAGGTGCCGCGCACCGCGCAACCCTTGTCCTCGTCGAAGACGCCGTACGCCCGCGAGGTCTCCCCGTGCGGCCAGAAGTCGGACAGCAGCGGGTACTCCAGGCCCTCCTGCTCGGCGAAGACGCGCAGGGTGTGGATGGAGTCGTTGGAGACGGCGAGGAGCTGGGTGCCCTCGTTCTCGAAGCGGGGCAGCTCGTCGCGGAGCGCGCACAGCTCGCCGGTGCAGACGCCGGTGAAGGCGAACGGGTAGAACACCAGCACCACGTTCTTCTCACCGCGGAACTCCGAGAGCCGCACGGTCCGGCCGTGGTTGTCCTTGAGCTGGAAGTCCGGGGCCTGACTGCCGACCTCGATCGTCATGGAAACACGTGTCCCTTCGCCGCTTCTCCGCATCCCGGGCCGGGTCCGTCCGGGTGACACCCACCCTACGCAGGGGCCCCGGGCCGGTCCCGGAGGGGCCGTGGACGCACGAAAGCCCTCACGGGCGCGGTGTGCGCCCGTGAGGGCCCCGGATGGTGCGAAATGTGGTTCAGCGCTTGGCCTTGGCCCCCTTGGGGGTGACCAGACGGCTGCCCGTCCAGTCCTTGCCCGCGCTGATGCTCTTGGTCTGGGCGAGACCGGCTGTCTGGGCAGCCTCATTGATGTCGCTCGGTTCGACGTATCCGTCACGGCCGGTCTTCGGCGTCATCAGCCAGACCGTACCGCCGTCCTCGATCAGACCAATGGCATCCACCAGCGCGTCCGTAAGGTCGCCGTCCTCGTCGCGGAACCAGAGCAGGACGACGTCTGCGACGTCGTCGTACTCCTCGTCGACGAGTTCCTGGCCGGTAGTGGCCTCAATGCCCTCACGGAGCTCCAGCTCGACGTCTTCGTCGTAGCCGATCTCCTGGACCACTTGTCCGGGCTCGAACCCCAGGCGTGCTGCCGGGTTGGTTCGCTCCTCCGCGTGGTCCGCGGTCGCGCTCACGGGTTGCCTCCTGATCATGTCTTCGGAAAATGCTGCAGCCACGCGCGTGCGCGGGGCGTTGGCCGTAGTCCACACGGGCTCGGCGAATCGCGCAAGTACCCAGCGTGCGAGACCGCCTATACGGTGACGTTCCCTGCCACGTCGCCGCAAGTTCCGGCATGTCTCTCCGGCGGCTTCCCGGGGTCTCCCCGGGTCGCTCCATCCGTTTACGTCCTTCCTCAGCTTATGCGGTTTCGATCCACCAATCGGATTCGAACAGCCTTTGGGAACGCTTGGACGCCTTGGGCGTAAGGTTGCGGTTTGCCCGTACCCAGTCACGTACTGCCCACACGCGTGCCCCGTGGACGCGTTATCGGCACCTTGGGGTTACCCCACGGTAGAGATGACGTTCGGGCCCTCGCGGTAGCACGATGGAGGCGGCGCACCCAGAGTTGTCCCCGGGGGCGTGTTCCCCGTAGCAGGCCCCGTAGAGCACCACCGAACAGCGAAGGAACAGTGTGGCTTCCGGATCCGATCGCAACCCGATCATCATTGGCGGCCTTCCGAGCCAGGTCCCGGATTTCGATCCTGAGGAGACCCGGGAATGGCTCGACTCCCTCGACGCCGCCGTCGACGAGCGCGGCCGAGAGCGGGCCCGCTATCTGATGCTCCGGCTCATCGAGCGCGCGCGGGAGAAGCGCGTCGCGGTGCCGGAGATGCGCAGCACGGACTACGTGAACACGATCGCCACGAAGGACGAGCCGTTCTTCCCCGGCGACGAGGAGATCGAACGCAAGGTCCTCAACGCGACGCGCTGGAACGCCGCGGTGATGGTCTCGCGGGCCCAGCGTCCCGGGATCGGCGTCGGCGGCCACATCGCCACGTTCGCTTCCTCCGCCTCGCTGTACGACGTGGGCTTCAACCACTTCTTCCGGGGCAAGGACCAGGGCGACGGCGGCGACCAGATCTTCTTCCAGGGGCACGCGTCCCCGGGGATCTACGCCCGCGCGTTCCTGCTGGACCGGCTGAGCGAGGCGCAGCTCGACGCGTTCCGCCAGGAGAAGTCGAAGGCTCCGAACGGGCTGTCCAGCTATCCGCACCCTCGGCTGATGCCGGACTTCTGGGAGTTCCCGACCGTCTCGATGGGCCTCGGTCCGCTCGGCGCGATCTACCAGGCGCGGATGAACCGCTACATGGAGGCGCGCGGCATCGCCGACACCTCCAAGTCGCACGTGTGGGCCTATCTGGGCGACGGCGAGATGGACGAGCCGGAGTCCCTGGGCCAGCTGTCCATCGCGGCCCGTGAGGGCCTGGACAACCTGACCTTCGTGGTCAACTGCAACCTCCAGCGGCTCGACGGCCCGGTGCGCGGCAACGGGAAGATCATCCAGGAGCTGGAGTCGCAGTTCCGGGGCGCCGGCTGGAACGTCATCAAGCTGGTCTGGGACCGTTCCTGGGACCCGCTGCTGGCGCAGGACCGCACGGGCATCCTGGTCAACAGGCTGAACACCACGCCGGACGGCCAGTTCCAGACGTACGCCACCGAGACCGGTGAGTACATCCGCGAGCACTTCTTCGGCGACGACCCGCGGCTGCGGGACATGGTCAAGGACATGACCGACCAGCAGATCCTGCACCTGGGCCGCGGCGGTCACGACCACCGCAAGGTCTACGCGGCCTACGCGGCGGCCAAGGCGCACAAGGGCCAGCCGACGGTGATCCTGGCGCAGACGGTCAAGGGCTGGACGCTGGGGCCGAACTTCGAGGGCCGCAACGCGACCCACCAGATGAAGAAGCTCACGGTCGAGGACCTCAAGCGCTTCCGGGACCGGCTGCACATCCCGATCACGGACAAGCAGCTGGACGAGGGCTACCCGCCCTACTACCACCCGGGTCGTGACTCGGAGGAGATCCAGTACATGCACGACCGCCGCCAGGGTCTGGGCGGTTACGTCCCGACCCGTGTGGTGCGTGCGAAGCCGCTTCCGCAGCCCGAGGACAAGACGTACGCGGCTGCGAAGAAGGGTTCGGGTACGCAGTCGATCGCCACCACCATGGCGTTCGTCCGCGTCCTGAAGGACCTCATGCGGGACAAGGAGATCGGCAAGCGTTTCGTACTGATCGCCCCCGATGAGTACCGCACCTTCGGCATGGACGCGTTCTTCCCGAGTGCGAAGATCTACAATCCGCTCGGCCAGCAGTACGAGGCGGTCGACCGCGATCTGCTGCTCGCGTACAAGGAGTCCCCGACGGGTCAGATGCTGCACGACGGCATCTCCGAGGCGGGCTGCACGGCCTCGCTGATCGCGGCCGGCTCGGCGTACGCCACGCACGGCGAGCCGCTGATCCCGGTGTACGTCTTCTACTCGATGTTCGGGTTCCAGCGCACCGGCGACCAGTTCTGGCAGATGGCCGACCAGCTCGCGCGCGGCTTCGTGCTCGGCGCGACCGCCGGCCGTACGACGCTCACCGGTGAGGGCCTCCAGCACGCGGACGGCCACTCGCAGCTGCTCGCCTCGACGAACCCGGGCTGTGTCGCGTACGACCCGGCCTACGGGTTCGAGATCGCGCACATCATGAAGGACGGGCTGCGCCGGATGTACGGCGAGGCGAACGAGGACGTCTTCTACTACCTCACCGTCTACAACGAGCCGATCCAGCACCCGGCCGAGCCGGAGAACGTGGACGTCGAGGGCATCCTCAAGGGCATCCACCGCTTCAGCACCGGTGAGAAGGGCGAGATCCCAGCCCAGATCATGGCGTCCGGTGTGGCGGTCCCCTGGGCCCTGGAGGCGCAGAAGATCCTCGCGGACGAGTGGAACGTCAAGGCGGACGTCTGGTCGGCGACCTCCTGGAACGAGCTGCGCCGCGAGGCGGTGGACGTCGAGCGCTACAACCTCCTGCACCCGGAGGAGGAGCAGCGCGTCCCGTACGTGACCAGGAAGCTCGAAGCGGCGCCGGGCCCGTTCGTGGCGGTCTCGGACTGGATGCGTTCGGTCCCGGACCAGATCGCGCGCTGGGTGCCGGGCGCCTACCAGTCGCTGGGCGCGGACGGCTTCGGCTTCGCGGACACCCGGGGTGCGGCCCGCCGGTTCTTCCACATCGACGCGCAGTCGATCGTGCTGGCGGTCCTCACCGAGCTGGCCAAGGAGGGCAAGATCGACCGGTCGGCCCTGAAGACGGCGGTGGACCGCTACGAGCTCCTGGACGTGGCCGCGGCCGATCCGGGCGCGGCGGGCGGCGACGCGTAATCAAGGACGGTCGGGAGGGGCGGTGGCGCTGGAGCGTCGCCGCCCCTCCCGCGTGTCCGGGCTCAGTTCTCCCAGATCTTGAAGGCCCGTACCTGGTACGGGGAGCGGGGCGTCCAGGTGCCGCCGCCGGGGTACGTCTCGAACTCCCCCGTCTCCGCGCACTCGGCGGACTGGTAGGTGGTGACGGGCCGCCCGGTGCGGTTGGCGAGGGACTGGGCGTCGCCGCCCTTCGGCAGCGGGACGCAGCTCTCGATGTCCACGCCGGAGAGCTCGAACGTGTGGCGGGCCCCGGTGAAGTCGGGCTTCTTCCAGAGGCAGAGCCGGCCCGCCTCGCAGGTCCCGAGGGTGACTCCCGGGGACCGCTCGGGGGCCGCCGCCGCCCGGTCGTGGGCCAGGGCCTGGGGAACGAGCGCGGTGATGGCCAGGGCGGCCGCGAGAACGGTCGTACGGGTAACGGTCGTACGCATGATGGATCAACCCCCGTGGTTGGTCGGTGTTCGCTTCCGCCGCTCACTCTGTGTCACCGGGCGTGGTGTGCGGAAGGGGCGGCTGGGGGGCGCCACCCTGATAGGCGAGAGCCCCGCCGAAAGGATTCGGCGGGGCTCCGGCCTGCGCTGTGTTGACGACCTGCGCCGCTTCGGGCGTCAGATGTGGCCGACTCCGGCCCCCGCCTCGGCGTTCTCGCCGCGCTTGGTGAGGGTGGCGACGAAGGCGGCGACCACGGCGACGCTGCCCGCGACCGTGAAGGCCAGGCCCATGCCGGACATGAACGTGTCGTGGATGACCTTGCCGATGCCGTCGATGACGTCCGGCGTCATACCGGGAGCCTTGGCGAGCTCGTCAACCGGGACTATGCCGAACTCGGCGGCCTCCTCCAGCTTCGGGTCGGGTGCGCCGGGCAGGCCCGCGCCCGCCCAGTTGTCCGCGAACTCGGAGCTGACCTTGGAGGACATGACCGCTCCGAGGACGGCGGTGCCGAGCGCGCCGCCGACCTGCATGGCGGCCTGCTGGAGACCGCCGGCCACGCCGGACAGCTCCATGGGCGCGTTGCCGACGATGACCTCGGTCGCGCCGACCATGACCGGGGCGAGCCCGCAGCCGAGCAGGGCGAACCAGAGGGACATCGCGAAGGTGCCGGTGGAGTCGCTGAGCGTGGTCATACCGAACATCGCGGTGGCCGTGCAGACCATGCCGCCGACCAGCGGGACGCGGGGGCCGAACTTGGTGATCAGCAGGCCGGCGACCGGCGAGGAGACGATCATCATGGCGGTCAGCGGCAGCAGGTGCAGACCGCTGTCGACCGGGCTGAGGCCGTGGACGCCCTGGAGGAAGAACGTCACGAAGAAGAGACCGCCCATGAAGGCGAAGGCCATCAGCATCATGAGGACGACACCGGCCGTCAACGGGACGGAACGGAACATCCCCAGCGGAACGAGCGGTTCCTTGACCTTGGTCTCCCAGAGGCCGAAGGCGACGAAGAGCAGGATCGCGAGGCCGAGCCACGCCCAGGTGCGGCCGTCGCCCCAGCCCCAGGACTCACCGGCCTTGATGATGCCCCAGATGAGGGAGAACATCGCGCCCGAGAGCAGCACGATGCCGAGGACGTCGAAGGAGCGTGGCGCGTTGGCGGCGCGGTGGTCCTTGAGGATCACCAGGCCGAAGATGAGCGCGACGACGCCGACCGGCACGTTGATGAAGAAGACCGACTGCCAGCTGACGTGCTCGACGAGCAGACCGCCGACGATCGGACCGCCCGCGGTGGACGCTCCGATGACCATGCCCCAGATGCCGATCGCCATGTTCAGCTTCTCGGCGGGGAAGGTGGCGCGCAGCAGGCCCAGGGCGGCCGGCATCAGCAGGGCGCCGAAGAGGCCCTGGAGCACACGGAAGAGAACGACCAGGACGATCTCTTGGGAGAAACCGATCGCGGCGGAGGAGACCGCGAATCCCGCGATACCGATCAGGAAGGTCTGACGGTGGCCGAAGCGGTCGCCCAGCTTGCCCGCGGTGATCAGGGCGACGGCGAGCGCCAGGAGATAGCCGTTGGTGATCCACTGGACGTCGGCGAGCGACGCGTTGAGGTCTTTCTTGATCGCGGGGTTCGCGATGGCGACGATGGTGCCGTCGAGGGCGACCATCATCACGCCGAGGGCGACGGCGAAGAGGGTCAGCCAGGGGTGGCCGCGAAGCCCCTTGACCGGGGCGGGTTCTGCGTTGTCTTCGGGCTCCCGCGGCGCCTTCTCGACGGTGGTCTGACTAGTCATACGGGGAGACTAATGACAGCCACTGACAGTTGACAAACCAATTCACAAGTCAGTAACTGTCACGTAGCTCACACGTAGCGCACAGGTATGCTGAGCTGGACAAACACGGGAAAAGAGGGACCGGTACGTGACCGACGGGCAGACAGTCGAGCCCCGAGCCGGACTGCGTGAACGCAAGAAACAGCGCACCCGGGACGCCCTGGTACGCGCCTCCCTCGAACTGTTCACCACCCAGGGGTACGAACGCACCACCGTCGACGAGATCGTCGACGCCGTGGAGGTCTCCCAGCGCACCTTCTTCCGCTACTTCGCGAGCAAGGAGGACGCCACCTTCGCCGTGCAGGAGATGGTCGAGTCCCGGTTCATCGAGGAACTACGCCGCCGCCCCGCGGGCGAAGCCCCCTTCGAGGCCATGCGCCGTGCGGTGCTGTGCGCGTGGAACAGCATCGGCGAGGCGATCGAGGAGGTCGTCACCGTCGATCTCCATATGCGGACCTACCAGATGATCGAGTCGACCCCGTCCCTGCTCGCCGCCCACATGCGGCGCGGGGTCGCCCTGGAGAACCAGATCGCCCTGCTGATCGCGGAGCGCGAAGGGCTCGACGTGGAGCGGGACCCCCGCCCGCGGGTGGCCGTCGCCGCGTTCTCCGGGGTGATGCGGGTGACCGGTCAGCTGTGGGGGCGGGGGCTCGACCCGAGCGTGGAGGCGCTGCGCGACCTGACCGAGGAGTATCTCGACCAGCTCGCCCCGGCCCTCGCCCGGGACTGGCGCCGGGAGTAGCGACTCCGGTTCGGCCGTCGGGAGTGGCGCGGTTCCGGAACGGGCCTCGGGAGTAGCGCGGCCACAGGGCGGTGGTGACCCTGTGTGAGAAATCCGTGATGAATCCTTCGCGGACGGGTGATGTACCTCACCCGAATCACGGTGGTCGGCACGCGTCTCCTAGGGTGTGGCGCAGTGACTTCCTTCGACACCTCACCCACGTTGACCGCATGGCGCGCTCTGCTCGCCGTGGCGGTGGTGTTCGTGATGCTGGCGACGACGGGCTGGAGCGCCGTCCGCGATCAGCACTCCGACGGGCCACGCGAGCTCGCGCTCGCCTCCTGGGCGAGGGACCGGATAGTCGGCCGCTCGCTGCCGGACGCCGACGCTCCCGCCTACCGGCTGGCCCACTTCTTCGCCACCCTCACCTCGGGACAGCAGATCGCCCTCGCGGGCAAGTACCCGTCGGTGGTGGGGAATCTGAACGGCGCTCCGGTCACCCTGCGCTACCACGCCAACCGGGTGGCCCTCAGACAGGCCGTGGCCGTGGAGGAGACGCGGGCGCACGACGAGAAGCTCTCGCCGGACGGGCGCGGTGAGGCGGAGGCCCGTCTCGACCGGTTCCGGTCGATGCTCACGGGCCAACGCCAGATCCTGGCCTTCGATCCCTCCGGGAAGGGCCGTGCGGCCGAGGTGTTCGGGAATCTCGACCGGGCCGCCCGGGTCTCCGTCGTCGTCCCGGGTGTCGACACCCATCTGCTGACCCTGGAGCGCGGCACTCGCGCGTACCGGGCCCCCGTCGGCATGGCCAAGTCCCTGTACAAGGCGGAGCGCTCGGCCTCCCCGGGCACCCGTACGGCCGTCATCGCGTGGGCCGACTACACCGCCCCGGCCGGCCTCGGCATGGACGCGGCGCTGGGCGGGCTCGCGGCGAACGGCGCGATCCGGCTGAACGCGATGGTCGGCGCGCTGCCCGGCACCTCGCAGGTCTCGCTCTTCTGCCACAGCTACGGCTCCGTGGTGTGCGGGGTGGCCGCGCACCGGGCCCACGACCGGGTGGCCGACATCGCGGTCGCGGGCAGCCCCGGTATGCGGGCCGCCAGCGCCGGGCAGCTGGAGACCGGTGCCCGGATCTGGGCGACGCGGGACGGGGACGACTGGATCGGGGACGTACCCCATCTGGAGTTCGGCGGGATCGGTCACGGGGCCGATCCGGTCGACCCGGCCTTCGGCGCGCGGATCGTCTCGGCGGCCGGCGCCGCCGGGCACAGCGGCTACTTCGAACCGGGCACCGAGAGCCTGGACAACTTCGCCGCGATCGGCGTCGGTGCGTACGGATCGGTCAGCTGCGCGAGTGCCGGCAGCGCCTGCCACAGCGGTATTTCCGGCGAGCGGGACGGCTGACGCGCGTAGAGGTCGGTGTCGGGCGGATTAATTGGGACTTGCACCGAGGGGGGACGCGGGCGACTGTGCCGCATACGATGAGGCACATGGGTGATGTGCTGGCCGGAATTCATGCCACCTGGGAGTTCGACACCGACTCCGTGCTCATCCGCTTCGAACGGGGCATCCGCACACCGAAGCTCTTCCAGAGCCTGCGGGAACGCCGCATCCCGTATGCGGCCCTGTCGTCGGTGACGCTGACCCCCGGCAAGCGGGGCACGGTGGTTCTGCGTGCCGTGCCGAGAGCGGGTGCCGATCCTCTGGTGGAGGCTGCCTCCGGGCAGCTCAAGGAGGGGTGCGACCCCTATCGCCTGGTGCTTCCGGCGGAGCGGGAGGTGCTCGCCGAGTACTACGCGGACGAGCTGCGGGCCCTGCTGGACCCGGCGTCCGGCGAGAGCGCCGACCGCTTCCTGGTGGCGGCCCCCGAGGCCCCGATGAACTTCAAGGCGTACGACGGCCGGGCCAGCTTCGACGGCGAGCGGATCTCCTTCCGGTGGTCCTGGACCGGGGCCTCCAGCGCCAAGTGGAAGGCCGGCGACCAGAGCTTCCGGGTGAGCGAACTGGCCGGAATCGTATGGCGCTCGCCCGAGGCGCTGGACGGCTATCTGCGTCTGGTGCCCCGCGCGGCGGCCCCGGTCGACCACCGCACCGGCGGCAGCCTGGGCGATCTGCACGGTCCCGGCGGCTGCGGGGACGCGGACGGCGGGACGCCCGCGGGCGTGCCCGCCGAGCCGCCGGCCGCCACCGCGGACCAGGATCCGGCGGCCGTGCTGTTCGGCCTGGGCTACGGGCCGGTGCACGAGTCGCTGCCCTTCGCCGCCGCCGTCCTGGAATCCGTACGCCGGACCCAGCCCGCGCCCGCCGCCTCCGCCCCGGTCCTGGTGAACGCCGGGCGGCGCGATCCGGCGGACATCGCCGAGCGGATACATCACCTCGGCGAGCTGCATCAGGCCGGACTGGTGACGGACGCCGAGTACAGCGCGAAGAAGGCCCAACTGCTCGCGGAGCTGTGACCCCGGGCCCCGGGCCCCGCCGGGAGGGAACCCGTACCCCGGGCCCCCGCCGGGAGGGGACCCGTCCCCCGGGCCCGCGCCGGGCAGAGGACCCGACCCCCGGCCCGCGCCGGGAGGGGACCCCGTACCGGAGTATGAGGCGAACCCGCCGAGGGTCGCGACCCCGGTATGACGTCCCCGGGCCCACGGCCTGCCTAGGCTGACCGGGCCATGTCCACTTCCCCCGCCGGGCCCCCGCCGCCCGCCGACGGCCTGCTGAGCGCCGCCCGCCGCAATCTGCGCGAGCTCGCCCAGGGGCTGTCCCACGCGTCCCATCCGTCCACCCCGCTGCTGGCGGAAGCCCCGAAGCGGTGGCAGCGGCTGCTGCCGTACGTCGTGGTGCTCGCCCTGACCGCGACCTTCATCCCGGTCACCATCAACGTCCTGACCTCGCAGTACGGCGTGCCGGGCGCACTGGCCGGGGCGCTCGGGGTGGCCCAGTCCGCCCCCCTGCTGATGCTGGCCCACCGGCCTCTCCAGGCCTGGTGGATCATCTTCCCCGCCGACATCGTGGGCGCGCTGGTGCTGCTGGCGCACCCCGACGAGCGGCATGACGTCTGGCCGTGGATCCCCCCGGTGCTGGTCGCGTACCTCTTCCTGCTGCTGGCCCTCGGTCTGCGCGAGACACGGCGGACCGTGGTCGGCGTCTGGCTGGCGACGGGCGCGGTCGGGCTTGTGCTGCATCTGATCGCGCCGGCGGACCGCAACACCGGCAGCGCCCTGCTGCTGCCGATCCTCGGCGCGGTGGTCCTCGTGATCGGTGGTGCCGTACGGGAGCGGAGCGAGGCGACGCGGCGGCTGGCCGAACAGGAGACGATCAGCGAGGCGGAGCGGGCGCAGCGCACGCTGCTGGAGGAGCGGACAAGGATCGCCCGTGAGCTGCACGACGTGGTCGCGCACCACATGTCGGTGATCACCGTGCAGGCCGACTCCGCGCCGTACCGGATCTCCGGGCTCTCGGAGCCGGCGCAGGAGGAGTTCGCCTCGATCGCGGCGGCCGCGCGGGAGTCCCTCGGTGAGATGCGACGGCTGCTGTCGGTGCTGCGCAGCGACGGCACCGAGGGCGACCGGTCGCCGCAGCCGGGCCTCAGCCGGCTTCAGCAGCTGGTGGAGGCGACGGTTCGGGCCGGGCTGCCGGCGGAGCTGGCTCTGGCCGCGGAGCTGGGCGAGGTGCCGTCGGCGGTGGATCTGTCGGCGTACCGGATCGTGCAGGAGGCGCTGGCCAATGTGGTGCGGCACGCGCCGGGGGCCCGCACCCGGGTCCTCGTCGCGCCGGACAACGGCCACCTCCTTGTGCTGGTCGTCAACGGGCCCGCCGCCACGCGCGCTTCGCCGCTGGAGACGAGCGGGACCGGACACGGGCTGGTGGGGATGCGGGAGCGCGTACGGTTGACCGGCGGCACGCTGGACACCGGGCCGCTGCCCGACGGCGGGTTCCGGGTGGCCGCCCGGATGCCGCTGCCTCCGGCCGCGTCGCCGGTCGTGTCGCCGTCCGTTCCACCCCCTTCGGAGGACCTGTGACCATCCGCGTGATCATCGTCGACGACCAGGCCATGGTGCGGGCCGGCTTCGCGGCGCTGCTGGCGGCGCAGAGCGACATCGACGTGGTCGGCGAGGCGGCGGACGGCCGCCAGGGTGTCGACGTCAGCCGCAACCAGCACCCCGACGTCGTCCTGATGGACGTCCGGATGCCGGAGATGGACGGACTGGCCGCCGCGCGCGAGCTGCTGAACCCGCCGGTGGGGGTGGTGCACCGGCCGAAGGTCCTGATGCTCACCACGTTCGACGTCGACGACTACGTGTACGAGGCGCTGCGGGCCGGTGCGTCCGGGTTCCTGCTGAAGGACGCCCCGCCCGCCGATCTGATCGCGGCGGTACGGGTGGTGGCGGCCGGGGACGCGCTGCTCGCGCCCTCGGTGACCCGGCGGCTGATCGCGGACTTCGCGGCGCAGCGGCCCTCCGGGGCGACGCGCGGTGGCCAGGCGCTCCGGCTGAACGGGCTGACCCCGCGCGAGAGCGAGGTGCTGGAGCTGATCGCCCGGGGGCTGTCGAACCAGGAGATCGCGGCGCGTCTGGTGCTGGCCGAGCAGACCGTCAAGACGCACATCGGGCGGGTGCTGGCCAAGCTGGACCTGCGGGACCGGGCGCAGGCGGTGATCTTCGCGTACGAGTCGGGGCTGGTGACTCCGGGGGACGCGGGGGCGTAGGCACCCGCAGGACCTGGCCCACCCCCTACCCCGGTATCACCTCGTAGTTGGCCCTCCGGTGTGACGCCTCGTCACCCGTCCTCTTCCTACCTTCCTCCCGGTCGCACCGGTCGGTGCGGATCCGGAGAGGGAGGGCACGATGCGTCGATACGCGAGGACCCTGGTCGCGTTCGCACTGGCCACCAGTGTGGTGGCGGGGACCGCGGGCTGGGTTTCGGGAGATGCGCAGCAGGCGCTGACCGGGCCGCCGCCTGGCAGTGCGCAGTGGCGGGCGGACCGGGCGCTGGGGGCGGTGCTGCCGGATCCGGAGCGTGCCACGCCCGGCGAAGTCGCCGCGTTCTTCGCGGGGTTGAGCGCCGACGAGCGGCAACTCCTGCTCATACGCCATCCGTCCGTCGTGGGGAATCTCGACGGGGCGCCCCTCGAACTGCGCTACCGCGCCAACTCCCTCGCGCTGTCCGCCGAGGACGACCCCCGCTACCACTCGCTCGCCGCCTCCGGCCGCCAGGTCCTCGCGTTCGACCCGCGCGGATGCGGCCAGGTCGCCGAGGTCTTCGGGGACCTGCGGACGGCGCGCCGGGTCTCGGTGGTGGTGCCGGGGTCCGACAACGACGCCGGGACCTTCGACCGGAAGGTCGCGAGCCACGGGGCCCCGGCCGGCATGGCCAGGACCCTGCACACCGCGGCCGGTCCGGGGACCGCGGTCATCGCCTGGGTCGGGTACACCACCCCGGTGGGGGTCGGCATCGACGCGGCCACCGGCGGCCTCGCGGAGGCGGGGGCCGGGCGGCTGACCCGGTTCGCGGAGGGCCTGACGGCGGACGGGCTGCCCGCGCCGGCCGTGTTCTGCCACAGCTACGGCTCGGTGGTCTGCGGCCTGGCCGCGCACCGCCTCCCCGCCACCGACCTGGTGGTCCTCGGCTCCCCCGGTATGCGCGCCGACGACGTGGGCGGGCTGCGGACGAGCGCCCGGGTCTGGGCGGCGAAGGACCCGACCGACTGGATAGACGACGTGCCGAACGTGCGCTTCGCGGGCCTCGGTCACGGGGCGGACCCGGCCGATCCGGCGTTCGGCGCCCGCCGTGTGCCGGCGGACGAGGCCCGGGGGCATGCCGGTTACTTCGAGCCCGGGACGGATTCGCTGCGGACCTTCGCCGCCATCGCGCGCGGCGACACGGCGGAAGCGGCCCCGGACGCGACAGAACCGGACCCGGCAGAAGCCGCCCTCGCGCTGGAAGCCGCCCCGGCCCTGGAAGGAGTGGCCCGATGAACGCCCTGCTGGAGAACGGCCGGCGGCTCGGGGCCCGTATCGACGCGTCCACCCCCGCCGACCGCGACCGGGCGATCGACGGCCTGCGGGCGCTGGCACTGCTCGCCGTGCCGCTCGGTCACTGGATGCTCGGCGGGTTCCGGCTGGACGCCGACGGCCTGCACAACGCGAGCCCGCTCTCGACGTTCGCCGGTCTCGCACCCGCGAGCTGGGTGCTCCAGATGCTGGGCATCTTCTTCCTCGTCGGGGGGTACGCCTCGGTGCTCTCCTTCCGCCGCCGGACCTCGACGACGGCCGCCTGGCTGGGCGGTCGGCTGGCCCGCCTCGGCCGGCCGGTGCTGGGGGTGACCGCCGTGTGGGCGGTGCTGCTCTCGGTGCTGTCCGCGCTGGGCGTGCCCGGCGACACCCTGCGTACGGGGTCGACGCTGGTGATCCAGCCGCTCTGGTTCGTCGGGGTGTACACCGTGGTCACGGCCCTCACCCCGGTCTGTGTCACGCTGGCGCGGAAGCTCGGCGGGTGGGCGGCGCTGCCGCTGCTGGCGTCGGTCGCGGTGGTGGACTTCCTGCGCTACGGGCCCTTCGCGGAGGCCGTGCCGTCCTGGCTGAGCATGCTCAACATCCTGCCCGGCTGGCTCTTCGCCTATCAGCTGGGCGTGTCCTGGGGCGAGGGGCGGATCGGGAGGCGCGGGGCCCGGCTGCTGCTGATCGGCGGCGGGGTGCTGTTCGCCGCGCTGCTCCTCGTCTTCCACTACCCGGCGTCGATGGTCGGAGTGCCGGGCGAGGCACGGACGAACTCGCATCCGCCGTCGCTGCTGGTGGTGGCACTGGCGGCGACGCAGAGCGGGGCGGCGATCCTGCTGCGCGACCGGCTCGGGCGGCTGTTGCGCAAGCCGCTGCTCTGGGCGCCGGTCGTGGTGATCAACCTGTCCGCGATGACGATCCTGTGCTGGCACCAGACCGCGATGCTGGCCGCCGCCGTACCGGCCTCGCTCGCCGGGGCGGGGACGGCCGTGGCGGGGCTGACGACCGCGCCGGACACGGTGGGCTGGATCCTCGCCCGGATCGCCTGGCTGCCGGTGTTCGCGGGGCTGCTGGTGCTGATCGCCCGGTACGCGCGCCGCTTCGATGCGCCGTGGCAGGCGGGCACCCGCGCCGCGAACGCCCGCCGCGCGCTGGCGGGGCTGCTCGCGGCGGGGTTCGCGGTGTTCGCGCTGCGGCTGGCGTGAGGGGTCTTCCGGGGGCGCGGCCCGGTCGCCATGGCGTTCATGAACGTCATGGACCGAGCGATGACCGCGTACGCCTCCCGGCTACTCCCGGGCTTCCGACGTCAAGCTCATGTCCGGGTACCGGTCCCCCGCCACCCGGCCCGCGATCGGCTCCAGCAGGGCCAGCTCCTCGGCCGTCAGCGTCAGCCCGGTCGCCGCCACGTTCTCGAGCAGGCGGCTCCGCTTACGGGTGCCGGGGATCGGGACCACGGTCAGTCCGTGCACCCGGGCCCGCTGCTGTACCCAGGCGAGGGCCACCTGGGCGGCGGTCGCCCCGTGCGCGGCGGCGATTTTGTGGACGGGCTCCAGCAGGGCCGCGTTGGTGCGGGCGTTGTCGCCGGTGAAGCGCGGCTGCTGCTTACGGAAATCGCCCTCGCCCAGGTCCTTGCCCGCGTCGGTGAAGGCCCCGGTGAGGAAGCCCCGGCCGAGCGGCGAGTACGGCACGAGGGTGACGCCCAGCTCCACCGCCGCACCGAGCGCGCTCTTCTCCACGTCCCGGCTGAAGAGGGACCATTCCGACTGGAGGGCGGCGATCGGGTGCACCGCGTGCGCTTCACGCAGCTCGGGACCCGTCACCTCGCTCAGCCCGATCTGCTTGATCTTGCCCTGCTGGATCAGCTCCGCCATCGCGCCGACCGATTCGGCGAACGGGACCGCCGGGTCGTGGCGGTGCATGTAGTAGAGGTCGATGACGTCCGTTTTCAGCCGGCGCAGGCTCGCTTCGACGGCGGTGCGGATGTACGCGGGGTCGTTGCTCACGCCCCGGTATCCGGGGCTGTCGGAGCGCACCAGCGCGAACTTGGTGGCGAGGGTGATCTCGTCCCGGTGGGCCCCGACGAACGACGCGAGGAACTCCTCGTTGGCCCCGCGCCCGTAGACGTCGGCGGTGTCGAAGAGCGTGACGCCGGCTTCCAGGGCCGCGTCCAGGGTGTCCCGGGCGGAGAGCTCATCGGTGTCGCCGTAGAACTCGCTCATGCCCATGCAGCCGAGGCCCTGGACGCCGACCCGCGGTCCGCCGTCGCCGCCCAGCTCGACGGTGGCGATCGTGTTCCTGTCGTTGTCGCTCATCAGGCGCTGTGCCTTTCCGGCGCCCTGCGGGCGCCAGCGTAGAACTCGATCTTGTGGTCGAGGACGGCGAGGGTGTCGTGGAGTTCCGCGATCCGCGTGATCACATCACGACGGGTCGCCTCCAGCAGTTCCTGCCGTGCCTCGAAGGTGGACGCGCCCTCGCGCAGCAGTTCCGCGTACCGCACCATGTCGGCGACGGGCATCCCGGTCAGCCGCAGCTTGCCGACGAAGGCCAGCCAGTCGAGGTCGCGGTTGCTGAAGCGGCGCTGGCCGGTGTGCGAGCGGTCGACGTGGGGCATGAGCCCGATGCGCTCGTACCAGCGCAGCGTGTGCGCGGTGAGTCCGGTGAAGGCGACGACCTCGCTGATCGTGTAGCTGTCCTTGCCCGCGGGGCGCGGGTGCGGCTTCGGGGCGGCCGCGCAGACGTCCACCGTCGGCGAGGGCGGCGGATGTGCGATTGTCGCGGGAGTGCTCCGGGAGGTTCCGTCGATCACCGTCATGCCCTCCACGCTAATTCCTTGGAGTGCACTCGAAGCAAGGGGGAACGTCTCGAAGCGAGGGGGAACGTCTCGAAGCGAGCGGGAACGGCGGGTCTCCCGAGCCGGGCGCTCCCACGGATGGACGGGGAGCGCATCGAAGATGAAGGATTGTTCATCTTCGCTTCATGTTCGTACCGTCCGGGACAGTCAGGGTGAATACATGGCTTTCTCACCTCGTCTGGCGGCCCTGGCAGCCGTCGTCGCCGTGCCCCTCGGCATAGCGGCCACCAGCTATGCCATGACCGACACCTCGGAAGCGCCGAAGGTGCCTCCCACCGTCCAACTGGAGGAGAGTCCGCGCGGCACACCGCCGCCCAGCGGTGTCACGTCGCCGACCGACGCCCCGACGCCGAGCGGCTCCTCCACTCCGTCCCGTACACCGGACAGCTCCGTCGTTCCGGGCCCCTCCGCGGCCGACGACGACGATGACGACGACTTCGGTGATGACGGTTAGCTTTCCGAGGATTTCCGCCCGGGTACGGATCCTGCTGTGGTTGCTGGTCGTGATGGCGGTCGCGCTGGGCGCGGTCGCCGTCACCGTGCGTTCGATCCTCCAGCGGGACGTGGACCACCGCATCAGTCAGCTGCTCACCCAGGAGACCGGCGAGTTCGCGAACTTCGTGCCGCAGGGGGTGGACCCGGACACCGGCGGCCGGTTCGACACCGCGGACAAGCTTCTCCGCGTCTATCTGCAACGGCAGTACGCGGACCCCGACGAGGAGTTGCTGGGCCTGACCGGTCCGCCCGGCGAACGCCCCGGCGTCATCCGGCAGCGCCGCGAACTGCCCCCGGACACCGCCCTGTGGCGGGACCGCGCCGCGATCGCCGAGATCCACGCCTCCAAGGACTCCTTCGGGACCCTGGACCGCCCGGGGGCCGAGGTGCGCTGGGCCAAGGTCGAGATCGGGCCGTCCGCGGGCCGGCAGCCCGGCGCGTTCGTCGTCGCCTTCCACCCGGAGCGCGAACGGGCCGTCGCCGACAAGACGTTCTGGACGCTGCTCGCCCTGTCCGGTGTGGCTCTGCTGATGACGACCGGGATCGGCTGGGCCGTCGCCGGACGCATCCTCGCGCCCGTCCGGATCGTCCGGATGACGGCGGCGGAACTGACCGAGCAGGACCTCACCCGGCGCATCCCCGTGGAGGGCCGGGACGACATCGCGGCCCTCGCCGAGACGTTCAACGCGATGCTCGACCGGCTGGAGCGGGCGTTCGCCGCGCAGCGGGTCTTCGTCGACGACGCCGGGCACGAGCTGCGCACCCCCATCACCATCGTCCGGGGCCACCTGGAGCTGATGGGCGACGACCCGGCGGACCGGGAGGAGACGGTGCGGCTGGTCACGGACGAGCTGGACCGGATGAGCCGTATCGTCGAGGACCTGCTGCTGCTCGCGGGGGCCGAGCGGCCCGACTTCGTCACCCCCGAACCCGTCCAGCTCGCGGAGCTGACCGCCGACGTGTACGTGAAGGTGCGGACCCTCGGCGACCGGGAGTGGCAGCTCGACGGCGTCGCGGACCTCGAAGTGCGCTTGGACGAGCAGCGGATGACCCAGGCGATGGTGCAGCTCGCGCAGAACGCCGTCCAGCACACCGTGCCCGGCCAGCGCATCCGGATCGGCTCGCGGGTCGAGGAGGACCGCGTCGAGCTGTACGTCGCCGACCACGGGCCCGGGATTCCGCCGGAGGACGCCGAGGTGATCTTCGAGCGGTTCCGCCGGGGGACGTCGCGGCGCGGGACCCGCACGAGCGGCGCGGGGCTCGGCCTCGCCATCGTCAAGGCCATCGCGGAGGGCCACCACGGCCGCGTCGAACTACGCCGGACCGAAGGCGGCGGAGCCACCTTCGTACTCACGCTGGAGACCGCCTCATGAACCGCATCCTGATCGCCGAGGACGAGGAGCGCATCGCCTCGTTCGTCCAGAAGGGGCTGCGCGCCAACGGCTTCACCACGGTCGTCGCCGAGGACGGGGACCTGGCGTTGGGCCACGCCCTGACCGGTGGGTTCGACCTGATGGTGCTCGACATCGGACTGCCGGGCCGGGACGGCTTCACCGTGCTGCGGGAGCTGCGCGAGGCCCGCGTCACGCTGCCGGTCATCGTGCTCACCGCCCGCGACTCCGTGCGGGACACGGTGGCCGGGCTCGAAGGCGGGGCCGACGACTGGATGACGAAGCCGTTCCGGTTCGAGGAGCTCCTCGCCCGGGTACGGCTGCGGCAGCGCACCGCCGCCCGCGCGCCCGAGGTCACCATGTTGCGCAGCGGCAGCCTCGCCCTGGACCTGCGGACGCGCCGGGCCCGCGCGGACGACCGGACGGTGGATCTGACGGCGCGCGAGTTCGTGCTCCTGGAGATGTTCCTGCGCCACCCCGGCCAGGTGCTGTCGCGCGAGCAGATCCTCTCCCATGTGTGGGGGTACGACTTCGACCCCGGCTCCAACATCGTGGACGTCTATGTGCGCGCGCTGCGCCGGAAGCTGGGCGCGGAGCGGCTGGAGACGATCCGGGGCATGGGCTACCGCCTGCCCTGAGCCCCGGCCTTGACCCCGGCCCCGGCCGGAGCCCCGTCCCCGCGTGCCCGGGGCGGGGCCGTTCGCTGTCCCGGGCCGCCCCGGGCCGGGGGTGAGCCGCGCGGATCCGCCCGGGCCGGGGGTGAGCCGCGCGGATCCGCCCGGGCCGGGGGGGAAAGCCGCGCGACGAACTTGATGAAAAGGCCTTCACCGGACGCTCATCAGGCGCTCACCGCGCCTTCAGAGGCTGTACAGCGTGCCTCTACCACTCCGGCAGACCGTCGGCCTCTGTGCCGTCCTCGGACTCTGCGCTCTCCTCGCCGTCCCCGGCGCCGCCCCCGGCCTCAGCGTCGACGGGCGGCTCTCCCTCGCCGTCTTCGCCCTGGCCACCGCAGCCTGGATCGCCACTCCGGTGGACGACGCCTACATCGCGCTCGGCGCGGGCCTGGCGCTGACGGTCACGGGGGTGATCAGCAGTGAGACCCTCTTCGCCACCCTGGGCGACGAGACGGTGTGGCTGCTGATCTGCGCCTTCGTCCTGGCTGCGGCCGTGACCCGGACCGGTCTGGCCGGCCGGGCCGCCGTCTTCCTGGTCGGCGGGGCCAGGACCGTGCGCCAGTTGGTGCACCTGACCACGGCCGGACTGGTCGTCACCGCGTTCGCCGTGCCGGCCACGTCGGGGCGTGCCGCCCTGGCGCTCCCCGTGTTCCTGGCACTGGCCGCCGCCCTGCGCGAGCGCGCCCGTCTGGTGGTGATGCTGGCGCTGCTCTTCCCCACGGTCATCCTGCTGTCGGCCGTCGCGACCCTGATCGGCGCGGGGGCGCACCTGATCACCGTCGGGGTGCTCTGGGAGCAGACCGGGGAGCAGCTGAGCTTCGTGCAGTGGCTCGTCCTCGGGCTGCCGCTGGCCGTCGTCTCCTCCCATCTCGCCGCCGAACTGGTGCTGTTGACGACGACCCGGCGGTCCGACCGCAAGGGGCCGGTCACGATCACGGCGGCGCAGATCCAGGAGCACTCCGAGACGGCGGTCGAGGGACCGTTCAGCCCGGCGGAGTCCCGGTGCCTGCTCCTGCTGGCGACGGTCGTCCTGCTGTGGTGCAGCGAGCCCCTGCACGGGGTGTCGCCCGCCGTGGTCGCGCTCATCGGCGCGCTGGTGGCGACCTCTCCGGCGCTGGGGACCGTGCGCTTCAAGGACGGTCTGCGGACGGTTCCCTGGCCGCTGCTGCTGTTCATGGCCGCCACCATGGCGATGGGCCTCGCCCTCTCCGACTCGGGCGCGGCCGACTGGCTGGTGGGCTGGATACCCCTGGGGGCGTCCACGCCCCCGTGGGTGTTCCTGACCGGAGTGGTCGTCGTCAGCACGGCCGCCCACCTGGCTCTCCAGTCGCGTTCCGCCCGGTCCTCCGTGCTGGTCCCGCTGGTGGTCGCGGCGGCGATCGGGGCCGGGGTCAACCCGGTCACGGCTGCGCTGGCCTCCACGGCCGCCGCCGGCTTCTGCCACACGCTGCCCTCCTCGGCCAAGCCGGTCGCGCTCTTCGCGGACGTGCCAGGCACTCCGACCTACACCCCGCGTGACCTGCTGCGGCTGTCCGCGTTCCTCGCCCCGCTCACCGCGGCCCTCGTCCTCACCTTCGCCCTCGCCGTCTGGCCTCTGCTCGGCGTGCCCGTTCTCCTGGAGACCCAGCCATGACCCTCCGCACCCGCCCCACCCACCGCATCGCCATCGCCCCCAGCGGTTTCAAGGAGTCCCTCTCGGCCGCCCGGGTGGCCGAGGCCATCGCCGTCGGCGTACGGCGCGTGATCCCCGACGCCGACCTCGACCTCATCCCGCTGGTGGACGGCGGCGAGGGCACGGCCGAGGCGCTGGCCCTGGCGAGCGGTGGCCGGCTGGTCGCGTGCACCGCGACGGGCCCGGTGGGCGAGCCGGTCGCCTCGCACTTCGCGCTGCTGGGCGGGCCGGGGCCGCTGACCGCCGTCGTGGAGATGGCCGCCGTCGCGGGCCTCGCCCTGGTGCCTCCGGGCCTGCGCCACCCGGGCGCGACCACCACGTACGGTGTCGGCGAGCTGATCCGGGCGGCCCTGGACGCGGGGGCCCGGCGCATCCTCGTCGGCTGCGGCGACTCCGGTACGTCGGACGGCGGCGCGGGCGCCCTCCAGGCGCTCGGGGCCCGGCTGACGGACCGGCACAGCCGTGAACTGCGCCGGGGCGGCGGGGCGTTGCACGAACTGGAGCGCGTCGACCCGTCCGGCCTCGACCCGAGGCTGGCCCGCACGGAACTGCTCGTGGCCTGCAACCCGTACAACGTGCTGTGCGGGAAGCGCGGGGTGGCCCGGGTGTTCGGGCCGCAGAAGGGGGCGACCCCGGCGGAGGTGGAGCTGCTCTCCGCCGGCCTGGAGCGGCTGGCCGACGTCCTCACCCGGGACCTCGCCCCGGCCTTCACCCCGATGTCCGGGGCCCCGGCCATCGACCTGCGCACCGCCCCCGGCACAGGCGCGTCCGGCGGCCTCGGGGCCGGACTGGCAGCGGTGGGGGCCCGTCTCCTCCCCCGTTACGACGTCCTGCTCGACGGCCTCGACCTCGACACCCGCCTCGCCCGCGCCGACTTCGTGATCACGGCGGAGGGGGCGCTCGACCACCAGACCGTACGGGGGAAGATCCCGGCGGAGGTCGCCCGGCGGGCGCACGCGTGCGGGGTGCCGGTCCTGGTGCTGGCCGGGACGATCGGGCCGGGCGCGCAGGACGTGCGGGCGGTGGGCGTGGACGCGTACAGCTCGATCCTGCCCGCGCCGATGACGCTGGTGGAGGCGATCGGCAGGAGCGGCGAGTTCCTGGCCGACGCCACGGAGCGCGCGATGCGGATCATGGCGCTCGGCACCCGGCTCGCCCCGCTGGCGGCATGAGACCCGACCTGCGAGACCAACTCGGGGTGAGCGGCTCTCGGTGATCGTGGCCCGGGCCAGGCGGGTCCGAGCGGAGGCACGGGCTCCGGAACTGACTCCCTATTCGGTGCGCAGGGCCGTGGCGGTTCGGGCCCTGGCCGCCCAGCCGGAGGGCAGGAGCGCGCCGAGGACGGCGATGAGCAGGCCGCCGAGTGCGAGCGGGAACAGTTCCGCCCCGTGGTAGACGGCGAGGACGGAGCCGGGAAGGCGGAGCCCCACGCTGTCGCCCATCGCGGGGAAGACCCAGCCGTGCAGGGCCACGCCGAGCGGCACGCCCAGCACACCCGCGACAAGGCCGGTCACGACGACCGAGGTGAGGACCATCGCGATGGTCTGTCGGGGGGTCATGCCGAGGGCCTTGTGGATACCGATCTCCCGGACGCGCTCACGGGTGTCGAGCAGCACGCCGTTCAGTACACCGAGCGCGGCGACGCAGACGAGCATCAGCGTGAGGATCGCGGACAGCGCGTTGAGGGTAAGGACCATCTCGCTGCCCGAGTCGAGCCCGCCGGGCCGGGCGGTGGCCCCCAGCGGTGCCAGGTCGCTGTTCAGCGAGTCGGCGTAGTCGGTCACGTCGGTGCCCGACGTGACCGCGATGTGATGGCTCGTCTCCGTCAGGTCGGGACGCGCGCCCGTGAGGGTCGAGACGTCGGTGAAGACCTGCATGCCGTCGTTCCGGGGGTCGAGGACCTCGCCGACGATCCGGACCGTGACCGGCTCGGCCAGGCCGTTCAGGGTGACGGTGTCGCCGATGCGGGTGCCGGTGGCGGCCAGGAAGGGAGTCGGGACCACGGCCTCGCCGGGCCTGTCGATCCAGCGGCCCGAGACCATCGTGTAGCCGCCCCAGGAGGCGTCGCCGGTGAAGGCGATGACGTCGACGATGCCGGTCGGGCCGGACACGTTCGCCCGCAGCGTCGCGGCGCTGTAGTACTTTCCCGTTCCGGCGGCGGCGTTGATGGCCGAGGCGATTTCGGCGGGGTCAGCGGGATCGGCCCGGGGCTGCTTCTCCGGGGCAGAGCCTGGGGGGCCGGAGTCCGGCAGGGGCGCGGGTACGACGACATCGGCGGCGTCGTGGGCCCTGGCCTTCATCACCTGGCCGAGCGACGCGCCCATTCCCACGGTGAACGTCACAGCGACGGTGCCGAACAGGATCGCCGTGCCCATGGCCAGCGCGCGGGCGGGTCGGGCGAAGGGCCGGGCCAGGCCCAGGGCGACCGGTTGCGGCAACGGCGACCGCCGTGCCAGGCGGGCCGCCCACCGGCCGCGCGCGGTCGGAGCGGTACGCCCGACGGCGAGCGCGTCGACCGTACGCAGCCGCCCGGCCCGCCAGGCACTCGCCCACGCGGTCGCCGCCACCAGGCCGAGGCCTGCGGCGATCACCGCCAGGTCGACCCAGGGGGCGATGCCCAGGGACGAGGTGCCGTACACCTCTGCGGTCTCGGCCAGTACGGGGACGGCGAGCGCGTGACCGACGAGTACCCCGAGGGCCGTTCCGACGGCGGCTGGGATCAGCGCCTGACCCACGTAGGCCCGTACGACCTGGGCCGGAGTGAAACCGAGGGCCTTGAGGATGCCGATGCGGCGCGTTCCCGTGCCGACCGCGGACGCGACGACGTTGCCGACGACGAGCACCGACATGACCAGGCCCAGGGCGCCGAACGCCATGAGGAACGGGACGTAGAGGGCGGTCTCACGTGCGGCGCTCTTCCTGACGGTGAGCCATGACTGTTCGCCGACCGTCGTATCCGGCGGCAGGCGTTCCGTCACGGCCTCGCCGCCAGCGGCGATCTGCGCGGCGGTACCGGCGTCGGTGAAGCGGTAGAGCATCTGGTGGCCGCCCGTGGCGGGCTCGGTGAGCGCGGGCATCTGGGACGGAAGCACCCAGGCGTCAGCGGTCTGCGTGACCGAGCGGGCCACCCCGACCACCGTCAGTGCCGGACCGCCGGACAGATCGGGGAAGGTGATCTTCATGCCCATGGTCGGGATGAGCGAGGAGTCGACGGACAGCGCGATCTCGCCGGAGCGTGTGGGCCACCGCCCGTCGAGCAGCACCACCTCGTCCACGTCCCGGCCGGAATCGCCCCGGCCGACCACGGTCATCGGCCATCCTGGGCTGCCGTCCGCCCGCGGAGTGACCGTCGCCGTGCGGAACGGCCCGGCCGCACTGCTCACCCCTTCGGTGTCCTTGGACTCCGACAACTGCCCGACGCTTACCGTGCCCGCCTCGAACCACATGGACAGATGTGCGCCGTGCTGCTTGGCGAAGGCGTCGTCGAAGGGCCCGCCGGACACCACGAGCAGCGATCCGCCGAGGACGGATGCGGCCACCGCCATCATCGTGGCGAGACCGATCACCAGCGTCTGCACCCGGCGTCGCCCCACCCCCGAGCGCACCACCTTGCCGAGCGCGCTCATCGGACGTCCTGCGAGGCGACGGCCTGCGGGGCGACGGCCTGCGAGGCGACGGCCTGCGACCGGACGTCCCCGGTGATCCGGCCGTCGGCGATCCTGACGGTACGTTCGGTGCAGGAGCGGGCAAGCGCCAGGTCGTGGGTGACCACGACGATGGTCTGGCCCTCGGCGTTGAGATCGGTGAGCATGTCGCTGACGTCCTGCCCGGCAGCCGTGTCCAGGGCGCCGGTCGGCTCGTCGGCCAGGAGCAGCGGCGGTCGGTTCACCAACGCCCGGGCCACCGCGACGCGCTGCCGCTCACCGCCGGACAGACGGTTCGGGTAGGTGCGGGCGTGCCGGTCGATGCCCAAGAGTTCCAGGAGCTCCGCCGCCCGGCGGTCGGCCTTGCCACCTGCCGTGCCCGCGAGCCTCGCCGGCAGGGCCACGTTGTCGGTGACCGTCAGATCATCGAGCAGATGGAAGAACTGGAAGATCATGCCGACCTTCGACCGCCGGTAGAGAGCCGCCCCGGCTTCGCCCAGCAGGTCCACCCGCACGCCGTCCACGGTGACGGTCCCCGCGTCGGGCCGGTCCAGCCCGGCGATGAGATTGAGCAGCGTGGACTTACCGCTGCCGGAAGGACCGAGGATCGCGACCGCCTCGCCGGGCCGTACGGTCAGCGACGCCTCGCGCAGAGCCGGCGGGCCGTCGTCGTAACGACGGCTCACCTCCCGCAGTTCAATCACCGGCATGATCATGAAGGGCTCCTCGGGTACGGCCAGTTGACTGCGTGAACGCTAGGAGCGGGCCCGGCCCGCACGCGTCGCCCGCCCGGACCCTTTGCGATACCGCGCTGGGATGAGCCCGACAACGTCATCCCTGCGATGTAGGCGGGCGATGTATCCGGTGCGGTGGGAATGATCGCCAGGACGGACGCCGCGAGTCGGCCCGGCGGCGATGATGAACCGGTGATGGACGTACGTACGACGCTGGCGCGGCTGCGGGAAGCCGCCCGCCGGACGGTCCGCGATGCCGGGCTTCCGAGCGGTCCGCCGCTGCGGCCCACGCGGCGCGCCCGACAGTTCGACGCACTGGTGGCGCTGGCACTCGGAATCACCACCGTCTACTACGGCATCGACAACGCCGACAACGTCGTGGTGCGTGAGATCGCACCGGGCGTGGTGCATTCCCTACGGCGGCCGTCCGGAGCCGACGGCATGGCTTTCATGGTGACCCTCGCGGTCATCGCCTCAGGTGCCCTGGCGCTGCGCCGCCGCTACCCGCTCGCCGTGCTGTGCGTGGTGACGGCCGCGACACTGGCGACACCGCAGAGCGTCCTGCGGCTGACCTTCTACGCGTTCGTCATCGCCGTCTACAGCGCCGCCGTGTACAGCCCGTACCGGGTGGCGGCCCTGGCGGCACTGCCGGTTTCGGTCGTCCTGGTCAGTACCTCGGGGAACTCGGTGACACCGATCGTCCCCAACCAGTACACCGGCTTGCTGATCCTGGTCCCGATGGCCGTGGCCGCCATCGGCCTGCGCAATTGGAAGCTCCGTACCGACGAGGGCCGCACCCGGCTCTCCGCCCTGGAACGCGAACAGGCCGAGGCGCTGCGCCGGGCGGTCGAGCATGAACGGGCCAGGATCGCCCGTGAACTGCACGACGTCGTCACGCACAACGTCAGCGTGATGATCATCCAGGCGGGCGCCGCCCGCAAGATCATGGAGTCGTCCCCCGAACAGGCCGCCGAGGCGCTGCTCGCCGTCGAGGCGGGCGGGCGAGCGGCCATGACCGAGCTGCGCCACGTCATGGGACTGCTCACCATGGCCGACGAGAGCGCGGGGACGGACGGAGACGGAGGAGGTGCGGACCTGACCGGTACGGCGGCGGAGCTGGCCCCGCAGCCGGGCCTGGACCAGTTGGAAGCGCTGATCGGCCGGGTCCGGGACACCGGACTGCCAGTCGGCCTGACCGTGATCGGTCTGCCCAGTCCTCTCCCGCCCGGCCTCGAACTCGCCGCCTACCGCGTGGTCCAGGAAGTCCTGACCAACACTGTGAAGCACGCCTCCGGCGCCACCGCCGACGTGACCGTCGAGTACGGCCCGCAACGGCTCCGGGTGGAAGTCACCGACACCGGTGGTCGCCCGGGTGCGAGCGCGCCCACCGGTAACGGCCGGGGCCTGATCGGCCTGCGCGAACGCCTCGCCGTCCACGACGGAGTCCTCACCACCGGCCGCCGCCTGACCGGCGGCTTCCGCGTGGAGGCCCTGATCCCCTTGGAGACACCATGACCGAGCCACTGCGTGTGCTCCTCGCCGACGACCAGACCCTGGTCCGTACCGGATTCCGGTTGATCCTCGGCGCGGACGGTATCGACGTCGTCGCCGAGGCGGCCAACGGAGCCGAAGCGGTCGAAGGGGTCCGTCGCACACGCCCCGACGTGGTTCTGATGGACGTCCGGATGCCCGAGATGGACGGCCTGGAGGCGACCCGCCGCATTCTCGCCGCTCCTCGGGCTCCCCACTCCGTTCGAACAGGGGGTACCGGAATCCCTGAGGAACCCCGCGTCATCATTCTGACCACCTTCGACCTCGACCGGTACGTGTACTCCGCTCTGTCCGCCGGGGCCAGCGGCTTCCTCCTCAAGGACGTCACCCCCGAGCAACTGACGGCGGCCGTCCGCACGGTTCGTACCGGCGACGCCCTCCTGGCGCCCGCTGTCACCCGCCGTCTCGTCCAGCGGTTCGCCCAGCGCGGCGGCGACACCGCCGCACTCCACCGGGACCTCGCCTCGCTCACCCCGCGCGAGCTGGAGGTCCTCGGCCTGCTGGCCCGAGGGCTGAGCAACGCCGAACTCGCCGCCCGCCTCCACCTGGCCGAGGCGACCGTCAAGACGCACGTCGCCCGCATCCTCGGCAAGCTCGGCCTCCGTGATCGGGTCCAGGCCGTTATCGCCGCCTACGAGACCGGGCTGGTCAGCGCCGGCGAACACGGGGCCGCCGACCAGCCCGGCGAACGGACGTAGACCGCGCCCGGTCGGTCCTCGGCGCGGAGAACCGTGCCCCGCCACCGGCGCTCTCCTCGTCGTCATCCAGACCTCGGTCAGATCGGGGCCAAGGACAGGACGCCGGGCGCGGCCGTTAGGCTCGGACGCATGGAGAGCCTGCGCATCATCGACACCTGGCCGGTCACGACGGCGGCGGCCGCCGTCGTACGGTCGGACGGCACGGTCCTCGGCACGCACGGACCGGCCGACCACCGCTTCCCCCTCGCCTCGGTCACCAAGCCGCTCGCGGCCTACGCGGCGCTGGTGGCGTACGAGGAGGGGGCGATCGAGCTGGACGAGCCGGCCGGGCCCGAGGGCTCCACGGTGCGCCACCTCCTCGCCCACACCAGCGGCCTCGCCTTCGACGAGCACCGGGTGACGGCCCCGCCCGGCAACCGCCGCCTGTACTCCAACGCGGGCTTCGAGGTGCTGGGCGACCACATCGCCAAGGCGTCCGGCATCCCGTTCGCGGAGTATCTGCGCCAGGCGGTTCTGGAGCCCCTGGAGATGACCTCGACCACGCTGGACGGCTCCCCCGCCCGCGACGGCGTCTCCACCCTGGCCGACCTGGTCCGCTTCGCCGCCGAGGTGCAGGCCCCCCGCCTCCTCGACCCGCGTACGGTCCTTGAGGCCCAGAGCGTCGTCCACCCGGGCCTCAAGGGCGTCCTGCCGGGCTACGGCCACCAGAGCCCGAACGACTGGGGCCTCGGCTTCGAGATCCGCGACTCCAAGTCCCCGCACTGGACGGGGAACTCCTCCTCCCCGGCGACCTTCGGGCACTTCGGTCAGTCGGGCACGTTCCTGTGGATCGACCCGGTGGCCGGCGCGGCCTGCGTCGCGCTGACGGACCGGGCCTTCGGGCCGTGGGCGGCGGAGGCGTGGACGCCGTTCACGGACGCGGTTCTGGCCGAGCTGTCTTGAACCGGCTGCCGCCCTTCTCCGGCGGCGTCAGGCACTCGAACCAGACGGTCTTCCCGCTGCCGTCCCACCGCTTCTCGATCCCCCAGTTGTCGGTGACGGCGTCGACCAGGACGAGCCCCCGGCCCCCGTCGTCCAGCGGATCGCCCGTGATGGCGAGGGGCACGGCCGGGCTGCTGTCCGACACTTCGACGCGTACGCCCTCGCCGCGCGGCAGCCGGAAGATGAAGGTCTTGCCGCGCCGGTCGGGCACGTGGCGCACGACGTTGGCGATCAGCTCGGTGAGCGCCAGTTCGGCGGCGTCGGCGAGGAACAGCAGCTCCCAGGCCTTGAGGTAGAGCCGCAGGACGCGGCGCAGATGCCGGGCGGAGTGCGCACCCAGGGCGAAGTCGGCGCGGTAGACGGGCTCCCCGGGATCCCTCCGGGGGACAAGTACGTGATTCATGTCACCAGGCTGCGACGCGATGGCTACGCTCGGCTACGTACCGAAACGAACGCCGCGAGGCGTTGCACCCGGAGGTCCATCCGTGGCCAACATCCAGACGCTCGATCCCGACGCCTCTCCGCTCGCCTACTACGGCGGGGAGTTGCGCCGCCAGCGCGAGGCCCAGGGCCTGACGCAGCCGCAGTTGGGCAACATCATCTTCTGTACGGGCTCGCTGATCGGCCAGATCGAGACGACGAAGAAGATCCCCACCCGCGACTTCTCGGAGCGCGTGGACGCCGCGTTGGGGACGGACGGGACGTTCTCGCGGCTGGTGGGGCTGGTGCTGCGGAGCCAACTACCCACGTGGTTCCAGCCGTACGCGGACATGGAGGCGAAGGCCGCGTACATCTCCACGTACCAGGCGCAGGTGGTCTACGGGCTGTTGCAGACGGAGGAGTACGCGCGAGCGGTCCTGGCCACCGGCATGCCGGACGACCTGGAGGGTCTGCTCGCCGCCCGCATGGAGCGCCAGCGGATCCTGGAGCGGGAGAAGCCTCCGCTGGCCTGGGCGATCCTGGACGAGGCAGTGCTGTACCGGCCGATCGGCGGCCACGAGGTGATGCGGGCCCAACTCCAGAGGCTGTTGGACTACGCGGCGCACCGCTGGATGCGGATCCAGGTGCTGCCGTTCGAGGCAGGTGAACACGCGAGCCTGGACGGCTCGTTCACCGGCATGCGCTTCGACGACGACCCGGACGTCATCTACACCGAGGACCTCATCTCGGGCCATATGACGGCCAACCCGGAGACAGTCAGGGAGGCCTCGCTCCGATACGCTCACCTCCAGGCCACCGCACTCTCCGTCGAGGAATCGGTGGCGCGGATCAGCCGCGTGATGGAGGAGCGTTATGGAGACCGGCCCTGACCTGAAGAGCGCGGAGTGGCGTAAGTCCAGCTACAGCGGCAGCACCGGCGGCGAGTGCGTCGAGTGCGCCGTGACCGGCGGCGCGGCCTGGCGGACCTCCTCGTACAGCGGCAGCACCGGCGGCTGCTGCGTCGAGACCGCCGTCGGCTCCCCCTGCGGGTCCGTCCCCGTCCGCGACAGCAAGAACCCGACCGGTCCCGCCATCGTCCTCGGAGCCCACGCCTGGCAGGCGTTCGTGGACGGGCTGCGCTGACCCGGCACCTCCAACGAGGCGGCGGCGGCCGGGGCCTGCGGGCTCGGGCCGCCGCTTTCCCTCTGGCGGGGATCCTTGACGGGAACGTTCACCGGGGGAACGCTGAGGAACTGCCGGGCCGGCGGCGAACGTGAGGCCCGTAGGGGGCGAGGTAACTCGTGGTACGAGAGTGCTGGTTCTGCGGGGACGCCACACCGGTGGCGTGGCACGACCGCGTCCTGGGGCTGCACCGGGGCGCCGACACCACCATGACCCCATGGATCGTCGTCCTGCGTACCACGTGGCACCAGGAAGCCGTCCAGGTGCCGCGCTGCCCGCGCTGCCACACCGGGCATCAGATCGAGCAGACGACGGCGGGGCTCTCCGTGGCCGCGCTGATCGCCTACGCGGCGAGTGGCCGGCTGGACCAACTCCTCGGCATCCTGCCGGCGTCGACCGGGGACCGGGTGGTCGCGGCGATCTGGGCGGCCGTCGCCTGCCTGCCGGGGCTCGTCTGGATCGTCATGCGACGAGGCCGACTGCCGTGGCGGCGGCTGGCGCCCCGCCGCCTGGGCCATGCCCGCCACCACCCGGAGTTCCTCCGGCTCCAGGACGAGGGCTGGAAGCCCAGACCGGGGCCCTTCCCGTACTGGAAGAACCCGCCGAGCCCTCACCCCTCTCCGCCGCTGGGCGGGTTCCGGCGGTGGGCCGGACGCGTCATCGACCTGGTCGGAGCGGCCTGCTTCATCGCCATCCCCATCGCCTATTTCCAGGGCTACGAGGAACTGGCCGGAGGTCTCATCGTGGCGACGGCAGGGGTGTTCTTCCTGTCGTCGAAGATCAGACTCGACAAGTGAACCCGGCCCGGCCGCGTCGGCCGTAGGCCGCCGCAGCCCAACGGCAGAGTGGGCCCATGGGGCAGAGTGGGCCCATGGGGCAGAGTGGGCCCATGGCTACCTACGCGACCATGCCCTTTCACCTGGAGACCGAGCGGCTGATCCTGCGGCCGTGGGCCGAGTCGGACGCCGCCGAGTTCAGCGAGCTGCTCGGCGAACGTGGCAAGGGGACGCCCCCGGTCGAGCGCATCCGGACGTCCATAGGGGAGCTGCTCGCAGCGACGGAGACCACGGGGATCGCCCTGCTGCCCATCCAGCGCCGCGAGGAGGGCGACTTCGTCGGCTACTGCGGGCTGATCATCGGCCGCACCACCCTGGAGGAGCCCGAGATCGCGTACGAGCTGTTCCAGCGCGCCCACGGGCACGGCTATGCCACCGAGGCGGCCACTGCGGTGCTCGAAGCCGCCGCCGCGACCGGGCGGAAGAGGCTCTGGTCGACCGTGGCCACGTGGAACACCGCGTCGTTGCGCGTCCTGGAGAAGCTCGCGTTCGAGCGGGACCACCTCTCCATGGAGGAGAACGGCGAAGTGGTGTGGCTCACCCGCACGTTGCCGTGAGGCGGAACGGCCCCGGCGCGCACTGCTAGATTCGTCCGCCATGCGCTCACGAGACTACGACATCGAATTCCGGCAGCAGTCCACCCGTATACGCAACTGGGGTGCCGGTCTGCTGCTGCTGTCCGCACTGTTGTGGGGCTGGTGCGCGGTTCTGCTGCTGACGGATTACACGGTCGAGACACGCAGCGGCCACACCGGCGAGTGCGAGGCGCGTCTGTTCACGGAGCGCGGCACGGCCAACGAGGGTCTGTGGAAGGGCGACTACTGCCAGGACGAACGCGACTGGCCCGAGGCGCTGCTCATCCTGGGGCTGTCTCTCCCCGTGTCGCTCGTGGGGACCGCGCTGTTCACGACCGGCCAGGTGAGCCGGCGGATGAGCGGACACGCCCAGGCGATGCGTGAGCTGGACCGGATCGCGGACGAGCGGGAGAAGCGGGAGAAGCGCGCCGAGGCCTGACCGTGTTCCGGACCGGCCGCCCGCCCGACAGCCCGGGAATTCGGTCGCGCCCCGCGAGATGAGCCGTTAGCTTCCCTCCGTGCGCCGTGGATCGCCCGGCGCGACGACGAGGGAGCCACGTATGAGCGGCCAGGATCATCCGCGGACCGACCGGCTGACCATGCTGATCGAGCAGTTCGACCAGGCGCGGGAGATGGCCCAGGTCCGGCTGAAGGGCCTCGGGGACGAGGAGTACCTGTGGGAGCCGGCCCCCGGCAGCTGGTCGATCCGGCGCCGGGAGGAGGCGGTGACGCCCCGGGCGTACGGGCCCGGGGCGTGGGTCATCGACAAGGGGGCGCCGGAGATCCCGGCGAACGAGTACGCGGAGATCGCGCGGCAGGCGGCGGGCGGCATGTCCGTGGCGAAGATCGCCGAGGACTGGAGCGTGAGCGTCGAACGGGTCGAGGAGGTCCTCGCGTTCACCGGTGAGCCGGAGCCCGACGTCGTGCCGATCACCACCATCGCATGGCGGCTGGGTCACCTGCACTCCGACTTCGCGGGCCGGTGGGAGTGGACCTTCGGCGAGAGGCGGCAGGATCCGCATCTCCTGGTCGACTTCACGCCGTCCGCCTCCCTGGCGCTCGACCGCTTCTGGGAGACGCTCGACCGCCACCGCGCGAGCATCGCCACGCTCACCGACGAGCAGCTCGACACAGTCGGCCTCTCGCGGTATCCGTACGGCTCCGACCCCGACGACCCGTACATCGGCGTGCTGGCCAACGGCAATCTGGAACTCATCCACCACATGGCCGAGATCGCCCTGCTCCGCGACCTCTGGCGGGTCCGCCGCTCCCTGTGACATCCGACTGGCCGGGCACCGGTTCCGGCTACGCGCTCCGGGTCAGCAGACCGGCGTCGATAGCCTCGGCGATGAGGGAAGCGCCGCGGCTGTTCTGGTGGATGTGGTCGGTCGTGAGCACCAGACCTCGCCGCCGCGAGATCGCGTCGAGGCTGCGACGCAGCACGGTGTGCTGGACGAGGACGCCGACGACCGCAGCGGGCGTCGCCTCCCGGTAGGAAATCGGCGGCGGGTCCGCTCGGCGCAGTTCCTCGATCTGGCGTTCGTGGAGCGGAAGGTAGGCCACCTCGTCGGCGGCGGCGACCTCGGCGATCATCCGGCTGTACGCCTGCGATGCCTGTGCCGCCGCTCCGTCGAGATGTTGGCCGAGTACCGGTAGCGACAGCAGACCGATCCTCGCGTCGGTCTCCGCTCGCAGCCGTGCCACGACGGCTCCCAGGCACTGCTGGAACCAGCCTGCCGACGGGCGTTCGGGCAGCTGTTTGCGCTTCATGGCCTGCTCGACGGGGTAGCCGGGAAGGCTCGCCCGGGCGTCATTGGTCCCGATCAACACGGTGATCACATCGGGTGGGTTCGTGACGACAGCATCGAGACGCTGCAAGAGGTTGTGGGCGAAGTCGCCGTTGGCGCCGAAACGGGCAAGCCGCACGTCACCGGGAGGGTGGCGGTGTCCGAGGAGATTCAGGTAGTCGACGCTGAACTGCGCGCGGGTGAGGCTGTCGCCGAGGCACGCGATGCGTGTGCTCACGGCGCTTCCTCCGGGGGCCGGGTTGACGAGTCTCATGCCGGCGATCGTCACAGGACGGCGGTCGGGTGGTCTTGAAGGAAAGGGAAGGAAAGGGAGAAGCCGGCGCGGCGCGCAGCCGGTCGGCGGCCGCCCGTCCCCGGATCGTTGACCGGGCCGTCGCTCTCCTTCGTAACCCGCTCCGTGAGACCTCAGCCCGCCAGCTCCCACACCAGCAGCTCCGCCGGCCCCGCCACCGCGACCGCCTCCAGCCCCTCCGCTCCGGTGATCCGGGCGGCGTCGCCGGGGCCCAGCTCCTCGTCGTCCAGGGCGACCCGCCCGCGCACCACGTGGACGTAGGCGCGCACCGCGTCCGGGACCGCCGTACGCTCGCCCCCCGTCAGACGGCGGACATGGAGCATCGCGCCCGCGCCGGGCAGGGCGTACGGGGTGGAGTCGGCGATGCCGGGGACGACCGTGTACGAGGGTTCGCCCCCCGGCTCCCGGGGGGCCAGCCACATCTGGAGGAAGGTCAACGGGTCCGTGCCGTCGTTGCGTTCGACGTGCCGGACCCCGGAGGCGGCGCTCAGGTGGGCCACGTCCCCGGCGCGGACCACGGTGGAGTGGCCGGCCGAGTCCCGGTGGGTCAGCTCGCCCTCGACGACCCAGGTGACGATCTCCGTATGGCTGTGCGAGTGCTCCTCGAAGCCCGAACCGCGTTCGAGGCGCTCCTCGTTGCAGGCCAGGATCGGGCCGAAGCGGAGGTTGTCCGGGTCGTAGTGGGGACCGAAGGAGAGGGCGTGCCGGGTGACGATCCCGGCGGTCTCGTCCCCGCCCCGGTAGCGGTCGTCGGACCGGTGCACGGAAATCACCCGGCCACGGTAGCCCGGGGGCGCCCGGCATGCGGTCGCGGGAGCGGAACGGGGGCGCGCGGCGTACCGCCGCGGGAGCGGAACGGGGGCGCCCGTCGTTCGGCCGCGGGAGCGGAACGGTTGCGTCAGGTGTTCGTCTACCCGTCGGTACGGGGCACCGTCGCCCCGGCCCACCGATCCACCGGCCCGATAAGGCAGTCTTGTCCTCGTGCCCCGACCCGATCCTGAGCTGCCCCCCGCCCACGACGCCCACCTGCACGCCGCGACCCTGAAACGGCTGGAGCAGTCCTCCGGCCGGCTGGCCGCGAACGCGATTGCCCGCATGGACGAATCGCTGCCGTGGTACCGGGCGATGCCTCCGGAGAACCGGTCCTGGATCGGCCTGGTCGCCCAGGCCGGCATCGCCGCGTTCACCGAGTGGTTCCGGCATCCCGAGACCCCGCAGGCCATCTCGACCGATGTGTTCGGCACCGCGCCGCGCGAACTGACCCGGGCCATCACCCTGCGGCAGACCGTGGAGATGGTGCGCACCACGATCGAGGTCATGGAGTCCGCGATCGAGGAGGTGGCCGCCCCGGGCGACGAGTCGCTGCTGCGGGAGGCGCTCCTCGTCTACGCGCGCGAGATCGCCTTCGCCACCGCCCAGGTCTACGCCCAGGCCGCCGAGGCCCGGGGCGCCTGGGACGCCCGGCTGGAATCCCTCGTGGTGAACGCGGTGCTCTCCGGCGAGGCCGACGAGGGGGCCGTGTCCCGGGCCGCCGCGCTCGGCTGGAACTCGCCCGAGCACGTGTGCGTGATCCTCGGCACCGCGCCCGACGGGGACAGCGAGCTGACCGTGGAGGCGATCCGGCGCGCCGCCCGGCACGCCAAGCTCCAGGTCCTCACCGGTGTCCTGGGCAACCGTCTCGTCGTCATCGCCGGCGGCAGCGACAACCCCCTCCAGGTCGCGAAGGGCCTGATCGGGCCGTACGCCGCCGGGCCGGTCGTCGCGGGTCCCGTAGTGCCGGACCTGCTGGCGGCGACCCGGTCCGCGCAGGCGGCGGCGGCCGGGCTGAAGGCCTGTCTGGCGTGGCAGGACGCACCCCGGCCGGTCCTGGCGGACGATCTCCTCCCGGAGCGGGCGATGGCCGGAGACCCGGCCGCGCGGGACCAGTTGGTGGAGGAGATCTACAGACCGCTGGAAGAGGCCGGTTCGGCGCTGCTGGAAACGCTCAGCGTCTATCTGGAACAGGCGAGCAGTCTTGAAGGCGCCGCCCGGATGCTTTTCGTGCACCCCAACACCGTGCGCTACCGGCTACGACGTGTGACCGACGTCACCGGATGGTCCCCTTCCGATGTGCGCTCCGCGTTCACGCTGAGGATCGCCCTGATCCTGGGGCGCTTGGCCGCAGCGGATCCTCAGTCCTAGACTTTTGTTGGACTTCAACAATTCCCCCGACGGTTCTTCGTCCCTGTCCCCACGGGCGTGCGGGGCCGTTCACAAGAGAGAGTGTGAGGGTGCTCGTACTCGTCGCTCCCGGCCAAGGCGCTCAGACGCCCGGCTTCCTGACCCCCTGGCTCGACCTCCCCGGTGCCGCCGACCGCATCGCTGCCTGGTCCGATGCCATCGGGCTCGACCTTGCCCACTACGGCACGCGCGCCGACGCGGACGAGATCCGCGACACCGCCGTGGCCCAGCCGCTCCTGGTCGCCGCCGGACTGCTCTCGGCAGCCGCCCTGGACGCCTCGCCGTCCGTCGTCGCGGGCCACAGCGTCGGTGAGATCACCGCCGCCACGCTCGCGGGCGTCATCGACGACGAGGCCGCGCTGCGCTTCGTCCGCACCCGGGGGCTCGGCATGGCCGAGGCCGCCGCGGCCACCGAGACCGGCATGGCAGCCCTCCTCGGCGGCGACCCCGACGTGACGGTCCCGCACCTGGAGAAGCTCGGTCTGACCGCGGCCAACGTCAACGGCGGCGGCCAGATCGTCGCCGCGGGCACCGCCGCCCAGATCGCGGCCCTGGAGGCCGACAAGCCCGAGGGCGTGCGCCGGGTCGTCGCGCTGAAGGTGGCCGGCGCGTTCCACACGTACCACATGGCCCCGGCCGTGGAGAAGCTGCGCGCGGCGGTCGGCGACCTCACGGTCTCCGACCCGACCGTGCGCTACGTTTCCAACGCCGACGGCCACACCGTGGCCACCGGCACCGAGGTCATCGCCCGGCTGGTCGGGCAGGTCGCCAACCCGGTCCGCTGGGACCTGTGCATGGAGACCTTCCAGTCGCTGGGCGTCACCGCACTCGTCGAGCTGAGCCCCGGCGGCACGCTGACCGGGCTCGCCAAGCGCGCGCTGCCCGGTGTGAAGACGCTCGCGCTCAAGACCCCCGACGACCTCGACACGGCCCGCGCGCTCATTTCCGAGCACGCAGGCGCCTAAGGAGCGAGCATGTCGAAGATCAAGCCCAGCAAGGGCGCCCCGTACGCACGGATCCTCGGGGTCGGCGGCTACCGTCCGACCAGGGTCGTGCCGAACGAGGTGATCCTCGAGACGATCGACTCGTCCGACGAGTGGATCCGCTCCCGCTCCGGCATCGTCACCCGCCACTGGGCCTCCGACGAGGAGACCGTGGCCGCGATGTCGATCGAGGCGTCCGGCAAGGCCATCGCCGACGCGGGCATCGATCCCGAGCAGATCGGCGCGGTCGTCGTCTCGACCGTCTCGCACTTCAAGCAGACCCCTGCCGTCGCCACCGAGATCGCCCACAAGATCGGCGCGGGCAAGCCCGCCGCCTTCGACATCTCGGCCGGCTGCGCGGGCTTCGGTTACGGCCTCACCCTGGCCAAGGGCATGATCGTCGAGGGCTCCGCGGAGTACGTCCTCGTGATCGGCGTGGAGCGGCTCAGCGACCTGACCGACCTGGAGGACCGCGCGACGGCCTTCCTGTTCGGTGACGGCGCGGGCGCGGTCGTCGTCGGCCCCTCCCAGGAACCGGCCATGGGCCCGACCGTGTGGGGCTCCGAGGGCGACAAGTCCGAGACCATCAAGCAGACGGTGGCCTGGAACGACCTGCACATCGGTGACGTCTCCAAGCTGCCGCTCGACTCGAAGGGCGAGATCAAGTTCCCGGCCATCACCCAGGAGGGCCAGGCGGTCTTCCGCTGGGCCGTCTTCGAGATGGCGAAGGTCGCCCAGCAGGCGCTGGACGCGGCCGGAATCGCCCCGGAGGACCTGGACGTCTTCATTCCGCACCAGGCCAACATGCGGATCATCGACTCGATGGTGAAGACCCTGAAGCTGCCGGAGCACGTCACGGTCGCCCGTGACGTCGAGTCCACCGGCAACACGTCCGCCGCCTCGATTCCGCTCGCGATGGAGCGGCTCCTGGCGACCGGTCAGGCGAAGAGCGGCGACACCGCGCTCGTCATCGGCTTCGGGGCGGGTCTCGTCTACGCCGCGACGGTCGTTACCCTCCCCTAGGCACACCGGACCTTTTGGTCCGTACGCACGAACCCTGAAGAAACCCACCGAAGGAGCGCCAAGATGGCCGCCACGCAGGAAGAGATCGTCACCGGTCTCGCCGAGATCGTCAACGAGATCGCCGGTATCCCGGTCGAGGACGTCCAGCTGGACAAGTCCTTCACCGACGACCTGGACGTCGACTCGCTGTCCATGGTCGAGGTCGTCGTCGCCGCCGAGGAGCGCTTCGACGTCAAGATCCCCGACGAGGACGTCAAGAACCTCAAGACGGTCGGCGACGCCGCCGAGTACATCCTGAAGCACCAGGGCTGATCCCAGCCCGGCTGTGTCGCCACCCGGCGGTGGCGCCGCTGATTCACGACCCTCTACACGTGGAGAAGATTTTCCAGTGAACTCGACCAATCGCACCGTGGTCGTCACCGGTATCGGCGCAACCACTCCGCTGGGTGGCGACTCCGCATCGACCTGGGAAGGTCTGATGGCCGGCCGGTCCGGCGTCAAGCCTCTCGAAGGCGAGCGCTTCGCCGAACTGCCCGTCCGGATCGCCGCCCTCGCGGCCGTCGACCCGGGCGACGTACTCCCCCGCCCGCTGGCCCGCAAGCTCGACCGCTCGGCGCAGTTCGCGCTGATCGCGGCCCGCGAGGCCTGGGCGGACGCGGGCTTCACCGCCAAGGCGGGCGAGGACGAGAGCATCGCCCCCGAGCGCCTGGGCTCGGTCATCGCCTCCGGCATCGGCGGCGTGACCACCCTGCTCGACCAGTACGACGTGCTGAAGGAGAAGGGCGTACGCCGCGTCTCCCCGCACACCGTTCCCATGCTCATGCCCAACGGCCCGGCGGCCAACGTCGGCCTGGAGGTCAACGCCCAGGCCGGTGTCCACACGCCCGTCTCCGCCTGCGCCTCGGGCGCGGAGGCGATCGGGTACGCGGTGGAGATGATCCGCACCGGCCGTGCCGACGTGGTCGTCGCCGGTGGCACCGAGGCGGCGATCCACCCGCTGCCGATCGCCGCGTTCGCCAACATGATGGCGATGTCCAAGAACAACGACGAGCCCGAGACGGCCTCGCGCCCGTACGACACCGGCCGGGACGGCTTCGTCCTCGGCGAGGGTGCGGGCGTAGTCGTCCTGGAGTCCGCCGAGCACGCCGCCAAGCGGGGTGCGCGGGTCTACTGCGAGGTGCTGGGCCAGGGCCTGTCGGCCGACGCCCACCACATCGCGCAGCCCGAGCCCACCGGGCGTGGCATCGCCGCCGCGATGCAGAACCTGCTGGACTCCAGCGACCTCAAGCCGTCCGAGGTGGTCCACCTCAACGCGCACGCCACGTCGACGCCGCAGGGCGACCTCGCGGAGATCAAGGCGCTGCGCAAGGTGCTGGGCGACGACCTCGACCATGTCGCGATCTCCGCGACGAAGTCGATGACGGGTCACCTGCTGGGTGGCGCGGGCGGCATCGAGACCGTGGCGACGGTCCTGGCGCTGCACCACCGCATCGCTCCGCCGACCATCAACATCGACGAGCTCGACGAGGCGATCGACGCGGACATCGTGCGCGGTGAGCCGCGGGTGCTGCCCGAGGGGCCGATCGCGGCGATCAACAACTCGTTCGGGTTCGGTGGGCACAACGTGGTGCTGGCGTTCCGGTCCGTGTGACGCTTTACGCGGTGAAGCCCGCTTCCCGGGGTCCGGGAGGCGGGCTTCGTCGTTCTTCGGGGCTCCGCCCCGGACCCCGCTCCTCAATCGCCGGAGGGGCTTGAATTCGCTCCGGTCACCGCAAGGCCAAACACCGGAGGGGCTTGATCTCGCGCCCCGGCGGCTAGACGACCTGGTGGAGCCAGCGGACCGGGGCTCCCTCGCCCGCGTGCCGGAAGGACTCCAGCTCGTCGTCCCACGGCTTGCCGAGCAGGGAGGCGATCTCGGTCTCCAGGTCGCTCTCGCCGCGCACCGATCGGGCCAGCGCGGCCCGCAGCCGGTCCTCGGGGATCAGGATGTCGCCGTGCATGCCGGTGACGGCGTGGAAGATGCCGAGGCCGGGGGTGGAGCTGTAGCGCTCGCCCTCGGCGGTGGGACACGGCTCGGCGGTCACCTCGAAGCGCAGCAGGTCCCAGCCGCGCAGGGCGGAGGCGAGCTGCGAGGCGGTGCCGGCGCGGCCCTTCCAGGAGAATTCGGACCGCCAGGTGCCGGGGGCGGCCGGCTGTCTGATCCAGTCCAGCTGGACCCGCACACCGAGGACGCCCGCCACTGCCCACTCGACATGTGGGCAGAGCGCGCGCGGCGCGGAGTGAACGTACAGGACTCCACGTGTCGTCACCGGAACCTCCCGTGTGGGACGAGGTACGCCTTCCCCAGCGGCCTCGCGCCCGTACCGCCACTTTCCGGCCGGCTCCCGAGGTTGTCATCAGTAAACAGCATCGGGAGTTAATCTCCTGAAAAGGGACAGTATGTGACGTGACGTAATGTACCGGAGCCGCCCGTGTGTGCGCGGGCGGGCGGGACGCCACTGGTTCGACGGGGAAAAGCTACCGTGCGCCGGGGCCGTCCGTGTGACGTACCGTCGGTCTCGGGCCCCTGATTCGCCGGCTTTCACCCGGCAGGGCGCGCAGAGCCCCGACCTGGGGATCGTGTGCTTGCCGGGGGCATGTCCAGAGGCATAGGCCAGGGTTGACCGGAGGGGATCCGAGTGATGCCGGAGCGTGCGACACGCCCACGAATGCGTACCACTGCCGCCGCGCTGACGGCACTCTCGTGCGTCGGCGTCGCCGCGTTGGCCGGGTGCGGCTCCGACGGGGCGGAGGGCGGCGTGTCGCGGAACGCGCCGGCGGCCACGCGCGGCGCCTCGCCGTCCCCCTCCCCCACCCCTGACTGGAACCCCCGCCCCGGGTCGGTCGCGGCGGTCGGGGACTCGATCACCCGGGGCTTCGACGCGTGTTCGGTGCTGGCCGACTGTCCCGAGGTGTCGTGGGCGACCGGTTCGGACGACGCGGTGCGCAGTCTCGCGGTCCGGCTGCTCGGCCCGTCCGGGGCGGCGGACCGCAGCTGGAACCACGCCGTGTCGGGGTCCCGGATGGTGCAGTTGCCCGAGCAGATGGCGCTGGCGGCGAAGGAGCGGCCGGAGCTGGTGACGGTGATGACGGGCGCGAACGACGCGTGCCGGGACTCGGTGCGGCTGATGACGCCGGTCGCGGACTTCCGGGCGTCGTTCGAGGCGTCGATGCGGCAGTTGCGGGCCGGGGCCCCGAAGGCGCAGGTGTACGTCTCCAGCGTGCCGGACCTGAAGCGGCTCTGGTCGACGGGGCGGGTGAACGAGCTGGGCAAGAAGATCTGGCAGCTCGGGATCTGTCAGTCGATGCTGGCCGACGCGGACGATCTGGGCCCGGCGGCCGTGGCCCGGCGGGACGCGGTGCGGGAGCGGGTGGTCGCGTACAACGGGGTGCTGCGGGATGTGTGCGCGAAGGACCGGTACTGCCGGTACGACGGCGGGGCGGTGTTCGACTTCCGCTTCACCGGGACGCAGCTGAGCCAGTGGGACTGGTTCCATCCGAGCCGCGACGGCCAGGCCCGACTGGCGGAGATCGCCTACCGCAACATCACGGCCCCGGAGCCGCCCGCGTAGGGTCGGTGACCATGACCACCAGCACGGGCACGGCGACGTACACGGAAGACTTCGGCGCTCTCGCGGACGGGTCGCCGGTCCGCCGGTGGACGCTGGAGCGGGACGGGGTCCGGGTACGGGTCCTGACCTACGGCGCGATCGTGCAGTCGGTCCATGCGCCGGGCCGGGACGGCTCCCGGACCCCGGTGGCGCTCGGGCTGCCGGCTGTGGCGGGCTACGAGGAGTTCCCGGCCCCCTACTTCGGCGCGGTGGTCGGGCGGTACGCGAACCGGATCGGGGGCGCTTCGTTCGTCCTGGACGGGCGCACGCACCGCCTGACGCCCAACGAGGGCGGGACCCATCTGCACGGCGGGGCCAGGGGCTTCGACAAGCGGGTGTGGGACGCGGTGGCGGTCCCGGACGGGGTGCGGCTGTCGCTGGTCTCGGCGGACGGGGACGAGGGGTATCCGGGGCGGCTCGACTTCTCGGTGACGTACACCCTGGGGCCGGGCGGGGCACTGCGGCTCGGCTACCGGGCGGTGACCGATGCCCCGACCGTGCTGAACCCGACGAGCCATCTGTACTGGAACCTGGCGGGCGCGGACAGCGGGAGCGCGCTCGGGCAGCAGTTGCGGATCGCGGCGGAACACGTGACCCGGGTGGACGCGGCGTCGGTGCCGACGGGTGAGCTGCTGCAGGTGGCCGGGACCCGGTTCGACTTCCGGGGGATGCGGGCGGTGGGCGCGGGCTACGACCAGAACTTCGTGCTGGAGGAGGCCGGCGAGGAGGGGGACGGGGTCGCCGCCGAGTTGTACGACGCGGCGTCCGGGCGGGTGTTGACGGTGCGGACGACCGAGCCGGGGCTCCAGCTGTACACGGCCGACCACTTCGACGGGCGGCCGTTCGGGCCGTGTGCCGGGATCGCGCTGGAGACCCAGCACTTCCCGGACTCGCCGAACCGGCCGGAGTTCCCTTCCACGGTGCTCCGGCCGGGCGAGGAGTTCGTCTCGCGCACCGAGTACGCGTTCTCGGTGCGCTGAGACCTCGTCCCCTCCTTCTTCGGCGCTCCGCTCAGCGGGCCAGGCCCAGGGTGACCCCGAGGCCGACCAGGACCGAGCCGATCGAGCGGTTGAGGGCCTTCTGGCGGCGCAGCATCGCACCGCGCAGCCGGGAGTGCGAGAAGAACAGCGCGACGAGGGCGAACCAGCCGAGGTGGGCGGCCGACATGAACAGGCCGTAACCCGCCTGCTGCCACAGGGCGGTGTCGGGCCCGACGACCTGGGTGAAGGTCGCGACGACGAACAGGGTCGTCTTCGGGTTGAGGGCGTTGGTCAGGAAGCCGCTGCGCAGCGCCCCGAACGGGGAGAGGCCAGGCCGGTCGCTCAGGTCGACGTCGAGGTCGGCGCGGGCCAGGAAGGTGCGCACCCCGATGTAGATGAGGTAGGCGGCGCCCGCCAGCTTGACCGCGGTGAACAGGGCGGTCGAGGAGGCGATGAGCAGCCCGACGCCGAGCATCGTGTACGTGACGTGGACCAGGACGCCCGCCGCGACGCCGGTGGCCGCGAGGACGCCGGTGGTGCGCCCGTACAGATAGCTGTTGCGTACGACCATGGCGAAGTCGGCGCCCGGCGAGACGACCGCGAGGACGGTGATGGCGGCGACCGCCAGCAGTTCGGTCACGCGGACCACGTCCGGGGGGCCGGTGCGTCACCGCTGTCGGCGGTGCCGGGCCCGGGGCCCGGGTCCGACGCCGCGTCCGGGCCCACCAGGTCGCGGGCGAGGAGGGTGGCCCCGGCGACGGCTCCCGGCATCAGGAACACCGCGACGACCGGGACGAGGAAGGCCAGGGTCAGCGGGACGCCGAAGCCGAGCACCAGCATCCGGCGGCCGCGCAGCAGGACGAGGCGGTCCTTGAGGACCATGCCCCGGCGCTGGAGGGCGACGGCGGTCAGCTCCTCGGCCAGGAAGTAGCCGGAGACGCAGAAGCCGATCGCGGGGACCACGGTCTGCCCGATGACGGGGATGAAACCGCAGGCGAAGAGGGCGATCCCGTACAGGGCGACGCGCAGCAGGATGCGCACGGAGTCGCGGGCGGAGATCCACAGTTCCCGCCAGAGCGGCAGTCCGGACTCGGGGACGTCGCCGCCCTCGCTGCGGTCGACCTCCTCGGAGAGCGACTCGTAGAAGGGCTGGCCGACCAGGAGGGTGACGGCGGTGAAGGTGATGACCGCGAGGAACAGGCCGAAGACGAAGACGAGAGCGGTCAGCCCGGTGCGCAGGAGACCCTGCCAGGGCGAGGACCAGTCGTCGGCGAACGGGGTCGCCCAGCCGACGAAGTCGTCGGCTCCGTAGCCGAGTCCGATCAGGGCTCCGGCGTAGATGACGAGGGTGACGAGTCCGGGCAGCAGCCCGAATCCGAACCATCGTCCGTGTTGGGCAACCCAGCGTTGCCCCTTCATCAAGTAGCCGAAACCCGCCCCGAGATCACTCATGGGCGTCAGCGTACTGGCGGGGGAAAGCGGTGAGGACCGCACCCCGGGGCGGGGTGCGGTCCTCGTACGGCGCTGTGGTCAGCGGCGCTGTGGTCAGCGACTCTGTGGTCAGCGACTCTGTGGTCAGGCGACCGAGAGCTCGACGTTGATGTTGCCGCGGGTGGCGTTCGAGTACGGGCAGACCTGGTGGGCCTTCTCGATGAGCGCCTGCGCGGTGGCGGCGTCGACGTTCGGGATGGAGGCGCTGATCGCGACCTCCAGGCCGAAGCCGCCGGCCTCCGTCTTGCCGATCGAGACCGAGGCGGTCACGGTCGAACCGGAGATGTCGGCCTTCTCCTGGCGGGCGACGACGCCCAGCGCGCCCTGGAAGCAGGCGCTGTAGCCGGCCGCGAAGAGCTGCTCGGGGTTGGTGCCCGCGCCGCTGCCGCCCATGGCCTTCGGCGGGTTGACGACGACGTCGAGCTGACCGTCGTCGGAGGAGACCCGTCCGTCGCGGCCGTTCTCGGCGGTGGCGACGGCGGTGTAGGCGACGTCGATCTTCTGGATGGTCATGGTGTGAGGATTCCTCCTGTTGGTGCGCCGCGACTCGCGCCCACGGATCGCGTCGGCCTGCGGACGAGCCTAACGCGTGACCGCGACCGGCAGGGAGCGGGTCAGACCAGGGAGACGATCATCTTCCCGGTGTTCTCACCGCGCAGCAGCCCGACGAAGGCGTCGTAGCCCTGCTCGATGCCCTCGACCGTCGTCTCCCGGTACTTCAGCTCGCCCGAGGCCAGCCAGCCGGCGACCTCCTGGACGAACTGCGGCTGGAGGTCGGAGTGGTCGCTGACGAGCATGCCGGTCAGGCGCAGCCGCTTGCCGATGATCAGCGCCATGTTGTTCGGGCCGGGGGTCGGCTCGGTCGCGTTGTACTGGGCGATCATGCCGCAGATGGTGGCGCGGCCGTGCACGTTGAACGAGGAGATCGCGGCTTCCAGGTGCTCGCCGCCGACGTTGTCGAAGTAGACGTCGATGCCGTCGGGGGCGGCTTCCCTGAGCTGGTCGCGGACCGGCCCGTTCTTGTAGTTGAACGCGGCGTCGAAGCCGTACTCCTCGGTGAGGAGCTTGACCTTCTCGTCGGAGCCGGCGGAGCCGATGACCCGGGAGGCGCCCTTGAGCTTCGCCATCTGGCCGACCTGGCTGCCGACGGCGCCGGCCGCGCCGGAGACGAAGACCGCGTCGCCCTCCTTGAAGGAGGCGACGTCGAACAGGCCCGCGTAGGCGGTCAGTCCGGTCATGCCGAGCACGCCGAGGTAGGCGGAGAGCGGGGCGAGGTCGGGGTCGACCTTGACCGCGTGCTTCGCGGGCACGTCGGCGATCTCGCGCCAGCCGAGGCCGTGCAGGACGTGGTCGCCGACGGCGAAGCCCTCGGCGTTCGAGGCGATGACCTCGCCGACCGCGCCGCCGTCCATGGGGTGGTCGAGCTGGAAGGGCGGGGTGTAGGACTTCACGTCGTTCATCCGGCCGCGCATGTACGGGTCGACCGAGAAGTACTTGTTGCGGACGAGGACGCGGCCCTCGGCCGGAGCGGCGACCTCGGCCTCGCGCAGCGCGAAGTCCTCGGCCTTGGGCCAGCCGTGCGGGCGGGCGACCAGGTGCCATTCACGGCTGGACGTGGGAAGTGCTGCAGACATGGGCTCGGGTTCTCCTCAATGTCATACGAGGGGGTGTGCTTCCGCGCCCGATGGCGCGAAAAGCTTCATGACATGAAACAACCATGCTCCTGAATATTTCATGATGTCAAGTAAATCGGTACGCTGTGGCCCATGGCCACTCGCACAGACCCCGTGACCCTTGAGGTCGTCGAGCTCATCGGCGCCGTCGTGGCGCGCTACCACGAGGAGTACGACCGGGCCGCCGCCGAGCACTCCCTCACCGGGGCGCAGGCGCGGGTGCTCGGGCTGCTCTCGCTGGCGCCCCTACCGATGCGGAAGATCGCCCTCAGGCTGAAGTGCGAGCCGTCCAACGTCACCGGGATCATCGACCGGCTGGAGACCCGGGAGCTGGTGGAGCGCAGGCCCGATCCGGCCGACCGGAGGATCAAGCTGGCCGCCGCGACGGAGAAGGGCAGGCGCACGGCCCGTGAGCTGCGGGACGCGCTGGACTTCGCCCGGGAGCCGCTGGCCGGCCTCTCCGACGCCGAGCGCACGGTCCTGCGGGACCTGCTGCGCCGGATGCTGGGCGAGGCGCCCGTCTAGTCCTTGATCACGTGCACACCGCACAGCCCCTGGTCACGTGCACCACCACAGGAAGCGGGTGCAGGTCGGGGACGGCGTCGGGGTGGGCGTCGGCTCCGCCGGGGGCGGCGGGGGTGCGGGCGCGGTCGTCGACTCCTGCGGATCGTCCGGTTCCGGCGGATCGGCGGGCGGGCTGTCCGGGGCGTCGGACGGGTCCGCGTCGTCGGGGTCCGGGGAGGCGGTGGGCCCGTCGGTGGGCGAGGCTTCGGGGCTCGGCGCCCGTGAGGGGTTCCCACGGCGCGTGCCGGCCGGTGAGGCGTCCGTCGCGGGGCCCGTGGTCGCCCCGGCCCGGGAGCCGACGGGGCCGGGGTCGCGGGGCTCGTCGGCGGACGGCTCCTCGGGCGCGGCGCCGGACGGGCCGGACGGCGACTCGCGTACGTAGTCGGCGGCGGTGTCGTCCCGCCCGGGCTCACTGGCCAGTTCCGCCAGGCTCAGGGCGCCCGCCGCGAGGAGCAGCCCGAGGGCGCCGAGCAGGACGGTCCGGCCGCGCCGACGATGACCACCGCGGGCCCGCCGCCGCGAAGCGGGGCGGGCGTCGGGCCGGCCTCCGGCACCGCGTCGGGCATCCCGTCGGGCGTCGAGCCGGGCATCGCGTCGGGTGCCCCGTCGGGCGTCGCGTCGGGTGCCTCCCTCGCCGGCAGGCGCGGCCGTCCCGTCCGATGATGCGGTCCCACCGGGCGCGTCACGCACGTCCGGGGTGGGCACGGCGAAGGGACCCAGTGCCTCGGCGGGCGTACCGCACCCGGCGCAGGCCAGGGCTCCGTTGAGATGCCGTCGGCACGGGTGGCAGTAATCCATGGCGCCCGCAGGTTAGGCGTGCGCGGAAGAACCAGGGAAGCCGCACAGGTGAGGATCTTGTGAGGAAGCCCTGATTCCGGTGACGGCCGGTCCGATACGCCTGACACGCGGGAGGATGGGCGGCATGACCGCTCCCGCCCCCTTCGGCCCCCTCCAGTTCCAGCTCGTCCTGCTGCGCCGGATGGCCGACCACCAGCCCGATCTGGTCGAGGAGGCCCGGCACGAACTGAGCGCCTCCCTCGCCGATATGCGGGAGGCCAACCGCCGCTGGCAGGCCATGGTCCGGGCGCCCCGGGGGCGGGGGTCGCTGCGGCGCTACCGCTCGGTGCTCGGCGAACCGGAGGCGATCCTGCCGCGCAGGGTCGGGGACCTGGAGTGCGAGGCGCTGCTGTGGCCGGTGCCGCTCTGGCCGGACCTGCGGTTCGAGGTGATGGCCGGGCCCGGCGGGGCCGTGTGGAACGAGTGGCTGGTGCGTGCCCCGGGCGCGGCCGGACCGGAGCTGGCCTCTCCGGACGCGCTGACCCCGTGGTCGTGCACCGTGGACGAGGCGGCCCGCGCCTTTCCCCCGGCCCGGCCGATGGAGGGCAGCGCCCCGACCCGGTGGTCGCTGGCCGTCACCGACCCGGCCACCGGCCGCGAGCGGGTCGCGGAGTTCACCTGGGGCCTGTTCCAGCGGCTGCTTCCGACCCGCTGACCTGAGGAGCCGTCAGCTCCGGCCCCCTTACGGCGCAGCTCAGCGCGCGCGACGTGCGGGAGGGCGCGACCATGCAAGGAGGGACCGGCTGCCGCCGGTGCCCACCGTCCGCGCTCTCGGGAGAACCCGCCGTGACCGTCAGCCTTGAGCAGTTGCAGCGTTGCCACGTCGCCGTCGATCTCGGGGCCGCGAGGACCCGGGTGTACGTCAAAGGGCTCGGCCTCGTCGTCGACGAACCGAGCGTCGCCGCCGTCAACACCCGTACCGGCTCCCTCATCGCCGTCGGTGCGCTCGCCGAGCAGATGACCGGCCGCACCCCCGAGTACATCCGGGTGGCCCGCCCGGTCTCCGGCGGCACCGTCGTCGACATCGAGATGGCCCAGCGGATGCTGCGCCATCTGCTGGGCGACAAACTCCGCCGCCAGCTGCGCCGCAAGCCCCGGCTGCGCGCCGCCGCCTGCACCCCGCACGAGGCCGACCCGCTGGCCCAGCGTGCCACGGTGGAGACCCTGGTCGGGCTCGGCGCCCGCCGGGTCGAGCTGGTGGACACCCTGATCGCGGCGGCCGTGGGCTGCGGGCTGCCGGTCGAGCAACCGACCGCCACCATGATCATGGTGTGCGGGGCCGCCACGACCCAGATCGCGGTGCTCTCGCTCGGTTCGATCGTGACCGCCGTCCGGATCCCGGTGGGCGGCAACGCGATCGACGAGGCGGTCATCCAGCATCTGCGCCAGCGCCACGAGCTGGTGCTCCCCAGCCAGTCCGTGCGCCCGCTCCAGCTGGCGCTGCACGGCAACGGCCTCCAGCTGACCGGCCCCGCCCTCACCGAGATCCACGGCCGCGACGTGGCGACCGGGCTGGCCCGCTCTGTGCAGGTCGACACCGCCGCCGTACGGCAGGCCATCCACACCCCGCTCACCGCGGTGCTCGACGGGGTGGGCAAGGTGCTCCGCGACTGCCCGCCGGACCTGGTGGCCGACCTCGCGGACCGGGGCATCATGATGGTGGGCGGCAGCGCGCTGCTGCCGGGCCTCGACCAGATGCTGCGCGACGCGACCGGGATGCCGGTGCACATCGCCGAGCGTCCCGACGTCTGCTCGGTGCTCGGTCTGGGCGCGATGCTCGACGGCAAGATCCAGCCGATGGTCCTCAACCCGCTTGCGGGGTGAGCGCGTCGGCACGGACCGGGCGGTGGAACGGCCGGCGCGGAGGGCGCGGATGAAGGGGCCCGTGGAGCCCGGCCCGGCCGCCGCCGGGCGGCTGCCGATGCTCCTGGAGGCGGTCCTCAACGTCGGCAGCGACCTGGAGCTGGGCTCCACCCTCCAGCAGATCGTGGACACCTCCACCGCCCTCACCGGGGCCCGCCACGGTGCGCTCGGCGTGCTGGACCCGGACCGCGACCGGGTCGAGGAGCTGTACACCGCCGGGATGACGGAGGCGGAGCGGCAGCACCTCGACCTCTTCCCGGACGACTCCTCCGCGGGTCCGGCCGCCCTGGTCGAGGAGGACCGGCAGGACCGTCCCCCCGGCCGTCCCCCGGCGTGCGGCTTCCTGCGTGCGCCGATCCTGGTCCAGACGGAGGTCTTCGGGCATCTCTTCCTCGCCGAGAAGCCGTCGGGGCCGTTCAGCGACACGGACCGGGCCCTGCTGCGGGTCCTCGCCGCCCAGGCGGGCATCGCGATCGGCAACGCCCGGTTGTACGGGACGGCCCGGCAGCGCGAGCGCTGGATCGCGGGAGCGGCGGCCGTCACCACGGCCCTGCTGACCGGTACCGACGCGGCCGACGCGCTGATGACGGTGGCCGAGCGGGCCCGGGTGCTGGCGGGTGCGTCGGCCGGGGTGATCCTCCAGCCGACGGAGCAGGGCGGGATGGAGATCGTCACCGCGTCCACGCTGGACGATCCGGCGGGCATCGTCGGCACGGTGATCGAGCCCGGCTCCGCGGTGCTGGTGCAGCTGCTCGGCGGCGAACCGGTCTTCGTCGAGGACTCGGCCACCGATCCCCGGATGACCACCGGCGTACGCTCCCGCTTCGGGCCGAGCATGATGCTGCCACTCCAGAGCGGCGGGCGGCTCATCGGCACCCTCGCCCTGCCCCGGCGGCGCGGCGAACGGCCCTACACGGAGATGGACAAGCTGCTGGCGACCCAGTTCGCCTCGCAGGCGGCACTCGCCCTGGTGCTGGCGGACGCGCAGGCCGACCGGGAGCAGCTCGCGGTGTACGAGGACCGTGACCGGATCGCCCGTGACCTGCACGATCTGGTGGTCCAGCGGCTCTTCGCCACCGAGATGATGCTGGAGTCGACCCGCCGCCGGGCCGCGTCGGAGGAGACCGGCGGCGCGGAGGCGGAGGCCGGTGACGGCGCGGAGGCGGAGGCCGGTGAGCTGCTGGGGCGGGCCGTGGACGAGCTGGACTCCACCATCCAGGAGGTCCGCACCGCGATCTTCGCGCTCCAGCAGCCGCCGACCGGGGCCCCGAGCACCTTCCGGGGCCGGGTGCTGCGGGAGACCGGGGGCGCGGCGGCGCTGCTGGGTTTCCCGCCGTCGGTGCGGTTCGCCGGGGCGGTGGACGCGCTGGTGGGCGAGGAGACGGGGCGGGAGCTGCTGGCCGCCCTGCGCGGGGCGCTGGCCGCCGCGCACCGCAGGCCCGGCGTGTCGGCCATCGAGGTGGAGGTGGACGCCACGGTCCGGCTGCCGGACGGGCGGACCGGGGTGCGGCTGGTGGTCGCGGACGACGGGCGCGGCGAGGACGGCCGTCCGACGACGGTGACCTGGCAGGCCCCGGTCTGAGCCGGAAGGACCCCGGGGGGTGCGGCGGCTCAGTGCTTCGGGGCCGCCCGCAGGGCGATCCGGGTGTTGGAGTGGGCGATGCCCGCCTCCCGTTTCAGCCGGCGCAGCAGGGTGTCCAGCGCCCCGGGGTCGGCGGCGGTGGCCCGTACGAGGTAGTCGTGGCCGCCCGTCACGTGGACCACCTCCGTGATGCCGGGCAGCATCAGCACCGAGCGTTCGAACTCCTCGTTCGTCGTGTCGAGGCGCAACGTCACATCGATGAAGACGACCAGGCCCGAACGGGTGTCGGCGGCCGGGTCGACGATGACGGTGAAGCCCCGGATGACCCCGTCGCGGCGCATCCGGCGGACGCGGTCGCCCGCCGCGTTGGCGCTGAGCCCCACGCGTACGCCCAGATCCCGGTACGAGATCCGGGCGTCCTCCTGGAGAATGCCGAGGATTTCCCTGTCCAGCCGATCCATACCGTGATTGTCCCAGCTCGTGGCGGTATCGGCTGAGGGAGGCCACCGAAGGCCGAGGGCGTCCGCCGTCCCCCGGTCGGCGCAGTCCGGCGGGCCGTGCGGTGCCCCGCGCCCTTGACTGGCTGGTGTGGACACCTCCGTCAAGCAGTCTCCCGAGCCGCCCGCCCCGGCGGCAGCCGCACCGCCCGCGGCCGCGTACCGCAATCTCGTGCTGGCGACGGTCGGCTTCGCGCTGACCTTCTGGGCGTGGAACCTGATCGCGCCGATGTCCGGGGACTACAAGGACCGGCTGGGGCTCAGCTCGTTCCAGCAGTCCTTCCTGGTGGCGGTGCCGGTGCTCGTGGGGTCGCTGGGCCGGATCCCGGTGGGGGCGCTGACGGACAAGTACGGCGCGAAGCTGATGTTCCCGCTCGTGTCGGCGCTGACGATCGTGCCGGTGCTGCTGCTGATCCCGGCGAAGAACTCCTACGGGGCGATGCTCGCGGTCGGCTTCCTGCTGGGGCTCGGCGGGACGACGTTCGCGATCGGCGTTCCGCTGGTCAACTCGTGGTTCCCGCCCGCCAAACGGGGCTTCGCCCTGGGGGTGTTCGGGATGGGCATGGGCGGGGTGGCGCTGTCGGGCTACTTCACCCCGCGCATCGCGAAGCACGGCGACGACCTGCCGTTCCTCGTGGTCGCGGGGGCGCTGGTGGTGTACGCGCTGGTGGCGGCCGTCCTGGTCAGCGACCACCCCGGCCGGAAGATCCCCGCGGACACGCTGGCGCACCGGCTCGGCGAGGCCGGGAAGCTGCGGGTGACCTGGGAGCTGTCGGCGCTGTACGCGATCGGCTTCGGCGGCATCGTGGCGTTCGGGGTGTATCTGCCGACGTATCTGAAGACCTGGTACGAGATGTCGCCGACCGAGGCGGGCACCAAGGCGGCCGGGTTCGCCCTGGTCACGGTGGTCTTCCGGCCGATCGGCGGCTGGCTCTCGGACCGGGCGCACCCGGCGCTGGTGACCTCGGTGGCCCTGCTGCTGGCCGCGCTGATGGCGATCGTGCAGGCCTTCGAGCCGCCGCTGAACCCGGTCGGCACGATCGCGCTGCTGGCCATGGCGGCCGGGCTCGGCACCGCGAGCGGCAGTGTGTTCGCCCTGGTATCGCAGGTGACGCCGCAGCCGAAGGTGGGCAGTGTGACGGGCATCGTCGGGGCGATGGGCGGGCTGGGCGGTTTCGTGCCGCCGCTGTTGATGGGCGCGATCTACAGCGCCAAGGACAGTTACGCGATCGGCTTCATGCTGCTGTCCGATCTGGCACTGGCGGGGTGTGTGTACGCGTACGGGCGGATGCGGACCATCCAGCGCGAGGAGTGAGGCCTCCGGTCCGGAGGAACGGCCGCGTTCCCGCCGGAACGCGGCCGTCCGTGTGCGGGCCCCGGTGCGGCTACCCGCGCTTCCGGAGCTGCTGTTCGAACCGGTCCGCCCAGTACGCGGTCCGGTCGAGGTAGGCCGTCTCGGCGGCCTCCCCGGTCTTGCCGTACGCCCCCTCGTAGGTCTCGTAGCCGTGGCCCGGGGGCGGGCTGGAGGAGGCCGGTTCGATGGAGCTGCCCTCGTGCCACTCGTTGAACGAGGTGACGGAGACCCAGGTGGGGTCGCCACCGATGGCCGGGTCGAGGGCGTTGTTCCACTCCAGGTCGTAGGAGGCGCCGTCCTCGCGGCCCAGGGTGGGGGTGGTGTTGCCGGGGACGGCCCGGTCGTCGAGGTAGCCGGGGGCGACCGAGGGGGCCCAGACCAGACCGTTGGCCTTGGCGTAGTCGCCCGCGTTCTTCCAGCCGGGTGCGGTGGCCCCGGCGATGCCGTCGTAGGTGTAGATCCCGCCGAAGTGGTCGACCTTGCTGGTGTCGGTGGTCTGGGCGAGGACGATGGCGGTGTCCTTGACGGCGTCCAGCGCCGACCAGTCCTGGATCCTCAGGCTCTCGAAGACGTAGTAGGCGTTGCGGTCGCCGTGGGCGGCGTCCCGGTAGAAGGCGGGGTGGTCGCCGAACTTCCCTTCCAGATAGGCGATGTCGTCGACGACGGACTCGGCGGTGCGGCCTCCGTAGGGCTCGATGTGCCAGGCGACCTCGATGCCATGGCGGGCGGCGGCGTCCATGACGTCACCGGCCAGGGAGTCCTCGTAACCCCCTTGCCCCCACCAGCTGTAGACGATGACGCCCGCGCCGGACCGCTGGACCCACCTCATGTGCTGGTCGACGGCTCCGGCGATGTCCCCGGAGTCGTACGGGCCGAGCTTCGGGTACAGGTCGGCGCCGATGGCGTCGGGCGGGGTGTGGCCGCCCTGCTGCCAGTGCCGCCAGCTCCCCGATCCGTCGGGGGTGCCGTACCAGGGGTAGTAGAAGAGGTGCACGTTGGACGAGCCCTCGTCCTCGGTGGCCGGGGCGCGGGTCAGGGTGAGGCGGTCGACGTCGAAGAGGGCGCCGGCTCCCCCGGTGAACCGCAGGAACAGCGGGCCCGTCCCGACGGTCAGGGTGGTGGTGACCTCGGTGAAGGTCTCCCAGCCTCCGGTCGGGGCGACGGCCACGGAGCCGAGGAGCGGCCCGGTGGCGGAGCCGGAACGGACCTCGATGGTGCCGCCCGCGCCGGCCGAGGAGACCCGGGCGGTGAAGGCGGTGGCCCCGGCGGTGTCGAGGGCGGAGTAGCCCGCCCAGTCCCCGTGGTCGATGTAGCCGAGGGTGGCTCCCCCGCTCGCCGAGCCGTGGGCGGCGCTCTGGACGCCGGAGGAGGAGGTGTACGCCTCCGCCTCCGCGCTGTCGCCTCCCGGGTCCGGGCCCGGGCCGCCCGCACCGCAGTCGGCCTCGACGGCTCCGGCCGCGTACTGGACGCCCCCGAGGAGGAGTTGGCGGAAGTCCGGGTCGGCGAAGGACTCGATGGTGTGGCCGAGTCCGGTGTAGAAGGAGCGGCCCTCCTGCTGCGGGTGGCACCAGGTGATGGGGTGGTCGCCGCCCATCTCGCCGCCGCTGTAGCTGGATTCGTCCAGGGACTGGAGTACGTGGACATCCGAGCGGGGGTTGGAGCGGTAGTTGTACCACTCGTCGGTCCGTGTCCAGGTGTCGTCCAGGTGCGCGGTCGCCGGGTGGACGTGGTCCTCGGTGGTGAGGCGGGCCTCCTGGATCGCCGGGTGGCTCTGGAACCTGGCGCCGACGAGGTCCTCGTACTCCGGCCAGTCGTATTCGGTGTCGGCGGCCGCGTGCACGCCGACGAATCCGCCGCCGCCGTCCACGTACCCCTTGAGGGCGCTCTGCTGGGTGTCGTTCAGGACGTCGCCGGTGGTGGAGAGGAAGACGACGGCCTCGTACTCGGCGAGGTTCGCCGGGGTGAAGGCGGTCGCGTCCTCGGTGGCGGTCACGGTGAACTCGTTGGCCGCGCCAAGCTGTTGGAGGGCGGTGATGCCCGCAGGGATGGAGTCGTGCCGGAATCCAGCGGTCTTGGAGAAGACCAGGACCTGGTACGGGTCGGCTGCCGCCGCGCTCTGCACTCCGGGGCTCAGGAAGGCCGCCCCGAGGGTGAGGGCCACGGCGCAGGCGAGGCGGCGGACGCGGGATCGTCTCATCGGTGGTCCACCTGCGCTCCCTGTGTGTCGAACGTGAAGGCGTCCAGGTCGAAGAGGCTGCCCTGGCCCGTCGGGCCCTTGAAGACGAAGAACAGCTCGGTGGTTGTGGCGGGGGCGTTGTTCACGTCCGCCGTGACGTTCACGAAGTTCTCCCAGCCGCCGGTCGGGGCGACGGTGATCGTGGACAGGAGCGTGCCGGTGGCGGAGCCGGCCCGCACCTCCAGGGTGCCGCCCGCGCCGCCGGAGGCGACCCGTGCGGTGATGGAGGTGGCGTTGGACAGGACGTACGGCTTGAAGGAGACCCAGTCGCCGTTGTCCGTGTAGCCGACGGTCGCGCCGCCCTCGGCGGGGCCGTGCGGGGCGACCTGGATGCCGTTGTGGGCGGCGAAGTGCTCGCCCTGGCGGTGGCGGGGCTGGAGGACGGAGTCGCTGTGCGTGGTGAGCCCGCCCGCGTCGGTGTACTCGGCGTCGAAGACCCCGTAGATGTTGGCGGCGGTGTCGTGCTCCCCGTCGACGGGGACGTCGATGGTGCCGGAGCAGCCGTTCTTCGAGGTGATCTGGTGGCGGTGGCTGTCATGGCCGAGGAGGTAGGTGACCTTGACCTTGGAGCAGTCGATCGTGCCGTCCTCGGGGTCGCTGACGGTCACGGTGAAGGGGACGGAGTCGCCGAAGGAGAACAGCGAGCCGTCCGCCGGGGTGTTGAGCGTGACGGTGGGCGCGCTGTTGCCCGCCGTCACGACCAGGCTCGCGGAGCCGGTGAGCCCTGCGGGGTCGGTGACGGTCAGGGTCGGGTTGAAGGTCCCGGCGGTGGTGTAGGTGTGGCTGGGGTTGGCGTCGGTGGAGGTGGTCCCGTCGCCGAAGTCCCAGGCGTAGGTGAGGTTTCCGCCCTCGGGGTCGGCGCTGCCGGCCGAGGAGAAGGAGACCGCGAGCGGGGTGGGCCCGGAGGTCCTGCTCGCGGCGGCCTTGGCGACCGGGGAGCGGTTGCTGCCCGCGAGGTGTTCGACGCGGTACAAGGCCTGGTTGTTCGCGCCGGTGCCGTAGTCGAGGACGTACAGCGCGCCGTCGGGTCCGAACGCGGAGTCCATCACCTGGGTGCCGGTCCACGGGAAGGTGTCGATGGTCCCGGGCGATCCGTCGGCCTCGACCTCGACCGGCTTAATCCACTTGCGGCCGTACTCGGTGGCGAAGAAGCGGCCGTCGAGGGAGGCGGGGAACTTCACGGCCGAGTCGAGACCGGCGTCGAAGTTGTATACGGGTCCGGCCATCGGGGACTCGGAGCCGCCGCCGAACTCCGGCGGGGAGCCCGCGTCACCGGCGTACCGGATCCAGGCCGGCTGGGCCGGGGGCAGCGTGGCCCGGCCGGTGTTGCGGAAGGAGTTGTTGGCCGGGCCGGAGGCGCAGTTGTACTTCCCGCCGGACGGGCCGCTGGGGAAGGTGTACTCGCCGTACGTCTCCGTGGGCGTGTTGGTGCCGGTGCAGTACGGCCAGCCGAAGTTGCCGGGCTGGGTGACCCGGTTGAACTCGACCTGGCCGCTGGGGCCCCTGGCCGGGTCGGTGCCGCCCGCGTCGGGGCCGTAGTCGCCGATGTAGACGGCTCCGGACTTCTTGTCGACGGACATCCGGAACGGGTTGCGGAAGCCCATCGCGTAGATCTCGGGGCGGGTGTTCGGGGTGCCGGGGGCGAAGAGGTTGCCCGCCGGGACGGTGTAGCCGCCGTCCGCCGTGGGCTTGATCCTCAGCAGCTTGCCGCGCAGGTCGTTGGTGTTGCCCGAGGACCGCTGGGCGTCGAACTGCGGTTTGCGGTCGGTGCGTTCGTCGATGGGGGCGTAGCCGGCCGACTCGAAGGGGTTGGTGTCGTCGCCGGTGGTGAGGTAAAGGTTCCCGGAGGCGTCGAAGTCGATGTCGCCGCCGACGTGGCAGCACTGGCCCCGGTCGCTCGCGACTTCCAGGACGACCTTCTCGCTGGCGGTGTCGAGGGTGCCGTCGGCCTTGAGGACGAAGCGGGAGAGGTTCAGATGCCCTTTCCACGCCTCGAAGTCGGCGGCGGAGCCCGTGGTGGGGGCGTCGCCCGGCGGGGTGTTCAGGACCGGCGAGTAGTAGAGGTAGACGAAGCGGTTCGTCGAGAAGCCCGGGTCGACGGCGATGCCCTGGAGGCCCTCCTCGTCGTGGGTGTAGACGGCGAGCTTCCCGGCGGTCTTCGTCGCCCCGGCGGCATCGGTCAGCCGGACCGTGCCGTCGCGGGCCGTGTGCAGCACGGACCGGTCCGGCAGCACGGCGAGCGACATGGCCTCGCCCAGCTCGGCCCCGCCCAGGGCGAGTTGCACCTGCTGGTAGTCGGCGGCGGGGATGTCGGCCGCCACGCGCGGGGCGCGGGCCTCGGGGTCGGCGGCGAGGGCCAGCCCCGCGGCGGGGACGGCGAGCGTGGCCACGAGCAGTGCGGCGAGCGCGGTGGCGCATCTGGACCACCGTGGGGGTGCGGGTGACATGGTCGTTCCTTCCTGACGGTACGTGGGGTCCCTCAGGCAAGGCGCTGTCGCGCTTTGCGGCGTACGGCTCCCGGCGCGCGGGGCGTACGGCATGCGGTGTGCGGGCGTGCGACGACTGCGCCGGTGCACGGGCGCAGGCAGCTTTTTTCTTGGAGAGAGCGCTCCAACTCCCCTAGCAGGGAGGCTTTTTGCATGCTGGCAACGCAAAATTAATTTGTCAAGGTCGTGTCAAAATTGCGATTGGGTGCTCCGTGCAGCGATGCGGCGGGCAGGACGGGCTGTCCGGAAACCGACCCGGGGTGACGCTGCCCTCATCGGCATCCGGGTCCGGGCGAGGTGCGCCCGGAAGCTCTAGGCTTCCCGGCGTGACCCTCCTCCTTCCCGCGCTCCAGTCCTCCACCGGCCCGGCGGCCTCCCGGGAGGCCGTCCGCTTCGGTGACCTGTCCCTGACCTACGGCCGGCTCGCCGAAGCCGCCGACGCGCTCGCCGCCCGCATCGCGGACGCGGGCCGGGTCGCCGTCTGGGCCACCCCGACGCCGGAGACGGTGATCGCGGTGGTGGCGGCACTGCGGGCCGGAATCCCGGCCGTGCCACTCAACCCCCGTACCGGCGAACGGGAGTTGGCGCACATCCTGGCCGACAGCGATCCCACGGCCGTACTCGCGGGACCGGACGACACACTGCCGCCCGCACTGGAGAAGCTGCGGCGCGTGACCGTGGACGCGCGGGCGGCGGGCGCTCTGGCAAAGGCCACGGCGGGCGGGGCTCTTCCGGCCGAGGAGGACCCCGAGGCCACGGCGGGCGGGGCTCTTCCGGCCGAGGAGGACCCCGAGGCCACGGCGGGCGGGGTCCTTCCGGCCGAGGAGGACCCCGAGTCCCCCGCCCTGATCGTCTACACCTCCGGCACCACCGGCCCGCCCAAGGGTGCCGTGCTGCCCCGGCGGGCCGTCGCCGCGTCCCTGGACGCGCTGGAGGACGCCTGGGGGTGGACCGGCGACGACGTCCTGGTCCACGCGCTGCCGCTGTTCCATGTGCACGGGCTGATCCTGGGCGTCCTCGGCCCGTTGCGGCGCGGCGGCTCCGTCCGCCACCTGGGGAGGTTCTCCCCCGAGGGTGTGACCCGTGAGCTGGCCTCCGGCGGCACCATGCTGTTCGGGGTGCCGACGATGTACCACCGGCTGGCGGAGGTCCTGGACGGCCCGGCGGACGGGAGCGGACCCGGCTCCCCGGCGGACGGGCACGGCTCCCCGGCGGACGGCGGCGGACGGGACGCGTTGGCCGGGGCGCTGGCCGGGGCCCGGCTGCTGGTCTCCGGCTCTGCGGCGCTGCCCGTGCACGACCACGAACGCATCGCGGCGGCGACCGGGCGGCGGGTGATCGAGCGGTACGGGATGACGGAGACCCTGATGAACACGGGGATCCGGGCGGACGGCGCCCCGCGCCCCGGCACGGTGGGCCCGCCGCTCGCCGGGGTGGAGCTGCGCCTGGCGGAGGAGGACGGCACGGTGCTCGGCGAGCCGGGGGCGATCGGCGAGATCCAGGTCCGGGGCCCGAACCTGTTCACCGGCTACCTCAACCGGCCCGACGCCACCGCTGCCGCGCACACGGCGGACGGCTGGTTCCGCACGGGGGACGTCGGCACGGTCGACGAGGACGGCTACGTCACGATCGTCGGGCGCAAGGCCACCGACCTGATCAAGAGCGGTGGCTACAAGATCGGCGCGGGCGAGATCGAGAACGTGCTGCTCGCGCACCCCGGGGTCCGGGAAGCGGCCGTGACCGGCGAGGAGGACCCGGACCTGGGCGAGCGGGTCGTGGCCTGGGTGGTCGCGGCCGACCCCGGCTCCCCGCCCGCCGCCGCTGAGCTGGCGGACCATGTGGCGGCCCAGCTGGCCCCGCACAAGCGCCCGCGCACCGTGCACTACCTGGACGCCCTGCCCCGCAACGACCTGGGCAAGATCATGAAGAGGTCGCTCCGTGCCGGCTGACTCCCCCGCCCGGGCGACGGCCCGGGAGACGATCGCGCTGCTCACCGGCGCGGCGGGCTTCACCGAGCACCGCCCGCCGTCGCACCCCCTGCCGCCGGACGGTCCGCTCGGCTGGGCGGGGTACGACGCGGCGCGGGAGCGGGCCGCGTCACGGACCGGCGAGGAGGAGTCCGTGGTGTACGGCACGGGGGTCGTCGGCGACCGCGCGTGCGTGCTGCTCGCCTTCGAATTCGGTTTCCTGGGCGGCTCGTTGGGCCGGCTGACGGGTGACCGGCTGGCGGCCGCGTACGAGCTGGCCCTGACCCGGCGGCTGCCCCTGCTCGCGCTCGTCGCCACCGGCGGCAGCCGGATGCAGGAGGGCATGGTCGCGCTGACCCAGCTCCAGCGGGTGGCCGCCGCCTCCACCCGGCTGCGTGCGGCCGGGCTCCCGCAGATCGCGGTGGTCCGCGACCCGACGACCGGCGGCGGCTGGGCCACGGTGGGGGCGGGCGCCGATGTGGTGCTGGCACTGCCGGGGGCGCAGGTCGGCTTCGCCGGGTCCCGGGTGCGGCCGGCGGACGCGGATCCTCACGCGTACAGCGCCGAGGGGCAGTTCGCGGCGGGCCAGGTGGACGCGGTCGTCCCGCCCGGCGAGCTGGCCCTCACCGTGACGCACTGGCTGCGCGCGCTCGGCCCGCACACGGTGGCCGACATGCCCCGGCCCGACCCGCACGCGGTGACCGGCGCGCCCCGGGCCGCCGCACCCGACGCGCTCCCCGCCGCCCCGTTGCCCCGCGCACTGTCGGCGGTCCGGCTTCCGGAGACCGGGCGGGAGGCGGTGGCGGCGGCCCGCGATCCGCTGCGGCCGCGCGCCGAGGCCTATCTGGCCGACTACTTCGCCGTACGGCTTCCGCTCCACGGGGACCGGTGCGGCTCCACGGACCCGGGGCTGCTGTGCGGCTTCGGGCTGCGCGCGGACGGGCTGCCCGTCGCGTACGTCGCCCAGTGCGGGACACCGACCCGCCCGGCCGGGTACCGCGCGGCGGCCCGGACCATCCGGCTGGCGGACCGGCTCGGCATCCCCGTCCTCACCCTCATCGACACGCCGGGCGCGGCCAACGACGCCGAGGCGGAACGGGCGGGCGCGGGCGCGGCCATCGCGGACGCCTTCGCGGCCGTCGCGGCGGCCCGGGTGCCGGTGACGACACTGGTGATCGGCGAGGGCGGCTCGGGCGGGGCGCTGGCGCTCGCGGCGCCGGACAACACCCATGTCACGGCGGACAGTTACTTCTCCGTCATCGCCCCGGAACTGGCCGCCGCGATCCTCAAGCGGCCGCCGTCGGAGACCGGCGCCACCGCCGACCAACTGCGGCTGCGCCCGCAGGACCTCCTGGAGCTCGGGTTCGCCCGTTCGATCGTGAGCTGAGCGGGCGGCGCCGCCCGGACCTCGGGGCCGGGGCTACGGGCCGGGGCTACGGGCCGGGGCTACGGCTGCGGGTCGGGGCTACGGGTCGGGGCTACGGGCCGGGGCTACGGGCCGGGGCCGGGGCTGCGGGTCGGGGCTGCGGGTCGGGGCCGGGGCTGCGGGCCGTGGCTACGGCTGCGGGTCGGGCCCGGGCTACGGCTGCGGGTCGTGGGCGTCGTAGCGGGCGAAGGCGCGCCACTTCAGCGCGAGCAGGGCCACGCCGGTCACGCACAGGACGCCGCCGCCGGTGACGGCGACGGCGGGGGTGGCGAGGTCGGCCACCGAGCCCGCCAGGAAATCCCCGAGGCGGGGGCCGCCCGCCACGACGACGATGAAGACGCCCTGGAGCCGGCCGCGCATCTCGTCGGGCACGGCCGCCTGGAGCATCGTGTTGCGGAAGACCATGGAGATGGTGTCCGCGCATCCGGCGAGCGCCAGGAACAGCAGCCCCAGCCAGAGGTTGCGGGTGAGCCCGAAGACGGCGATGGCGACGCCCCAGGAGCCGACGGCCAGCAGGATCGCGAGCCCCTGCCGCCGGATCCGGCCGAGCCAGCCGGAGAACACGCCGCCGAGCAGCGCGCCGAGGGCCGGGGCGGCGACGAGCATGCCGGTGGTCCGGGCGTCACCCCCGTACCAGAGGACGGCGACGACCGGGAAGAGGGCGCGGGGGTGGGCGAGGACCATCGCGCACAGGTCGGTAAAGAAGGTCATCCGCAGGTTCGGCCGGGTCCCGAGGAAACGCAGGCCGTCCACGACGGAGGCCCGCTTACCCGTGCCGCCGTCCTGCCGCTCGGGCAGCATCGAGGGCAGCCGCCACATCGCGTACAGGGAGGCGGTGAAGCAGACGGCGTCCACGGTGTACGCGGAGCGGTAGCCCCACCAGCCGACGATCAGGCCTCCCAGCATCGGCCCCACGAGCATGCCCGTCGTGCTGGTGATGGAGTTCAGCGCGTTGGCGGCGGGCAGTTGGTCGGCCGGGAGCAGCCGGGCGATCATCGAGGAGCGGGCCGGTGCGTTGAGGGCGAAGCAGACGGCCTGGAGGGCGACGACCGCGTACAGCAGCCCGACCCGTTCGATGCCCGCGACCGTCGCCGCCACCAGGACGACGGACAGGAGAAACGACCCGGCGGCGCTGAACAGGCCGAGCTTGCGCCGGTCGACGGTGTCCGCGACGGCCCCGCCGTAGAGCCCGAAAACGACCAGCGGCACGAGCGAGCAGAACCCGATGAGCCCCACGGAGAACGCGGACCCGGTGATGTCGTAGACCTGGAGCGAGACCGCCAGCGACGTCATGCCCTGGCCGATCCAGGAGACGGTGTTCCCGAACCAGAGCCGCCGGTAGTCGGGCGAGAGCCGCAGCGGGGTGAGGTCGGCGAATATGGGGGCGCGGCGGCCTGGCGGTTCGGTCGTTTCGGTCACAGGGGATGTTAGCCGCGCCAGGCGCGGGGCCGCCCGCCTGCCCCGGGGGCTCCCCGCCATCACCTCGCGGTACGGCCGGAGAGCCGCGGGGAACACCCGCTGCACTCCACCATCGTTCCGTCCCAGCCCTGGAGCCGGCACGACCTCGGATTGCACCTGGCGCTCGTCGACCGGCTCGCGGGAGCGGTGCGGCCGCCGCGCAAGGAGGCGGCCCTCCACGTGTGCCCCCGGTCCGGGGTCCTGCCCGCCTCCGCGCCCGGGTCGCCGGGCGTCGCGGCACCTCACGGCGGACGGCCGACGGCCCGGCACCCGGCCGCCTGAAGTCCCTCGAGCCGTTCGCGGGGCCTGCGGGGGGGGGCGTTCCGGCGGGTCCCGCAGGGCTCGAAAGCAGACCAATCACTTGATCCCGGGACATCGGACAGCGCCGGTCCCGAAGTCTCCACGAGATGGTCACAACCACTGTTCGAGTGATCGGGTTCCGCCCCGCTGGGACACCTGCCCGAGTTGCTAGCTTGGCCTGAAGCAAAGGCGCTCATCAACCGCGACGAAAAGCAGCGGACGCACGGGGGAAGGGTTTTCCATGGCATGGGACGAGTGGGAACAGCTGAAGGCGGACGCCGTCCATCGGCAGTCCACCGGGATGCAGTTGAACCAGCTCGACCCCGGGGGCGGCGGCTCGGCGGCCCTGCCCGGGCAGACCGGTGACCTCAAGGTGACCAACGGCGATCTGGTGAAGATCGGCAGCCAGGCACACGGCCTCTACGACGAGCTGTGGGGCAAGGCCCGGGTAGCCGTTCCCAGCAGCGACAAAGCGGCCGGCGACCTGAGCGGCCAGGGCTTCGCTTTGGGCGGCGGGCTCAAGCACGTATCGAAGCGGTGGGACGAGCAGCTGAAGTCGCTCATGGACGCCTGCGCCCATATCGCCAACCACATGCAGGTCACCAAGAAGGTGCACGCCGGCGACGACCACTACATCCAGCGGCAGATGAGCAGCATCGACGCCCTGGACGCCGGGTTCGACGAGCGGGTCGGCGAGCCGGGGAAGAAGAACCCGGCGTACGAGCCGAAGAAGTAGCAGCGCGACCAAGACGTAGAGGGAGAATCGACCACTCATGGATCTCGACGCGCTGCGCTTCGGCAATTTCGCGACGCTCGACGAAGCCGTCTCCGACTGGGGCCTGCTCGTACGCAACCTCGCCCAACTGAAGAAGCAGGCCGAGGACGGGTTGCGCAAGGCCGCCAACTCGGCCGACTGGGCCGGCCTGAACGCCCAGGTCACCAAGGAGTTCGTCGGCAAGACCGCCGGTGAGTTCGCCGACGCCCACACCCAGGCCAACACCATCAGCAAGATCCTCACCGACACCCGCGACGAGTTGCGGCAGCACAAGAAGGACGTCGAGGAGGCCATCAGCCGCGGAGCCAAGAAGAATCTGACCGTCGTCGACAACGGCGGCGGTGGTTTCACCGTCACGATGAACATCCACTCGGACCGAGCGGCGAAGGGCACCTCCGTCCCGGAGCACGACCAGAGCGATGTCACCGCGCTGCGCGACGAAGTGCAGGGGATTCTCAAGAAGGCCACGGAGAGCGACACCTCGGCGAGCAAGGTACTGACCGCGATTGCCAATCAGTCCACGATGGGCTTCTCGGACGCCTCCTACAAGGACCGTGACTCCGCGGTCGAGGCCGTCCAGGCGGCCGAGGACCTCGCCAAGATCGCGGCGAAGAACCCTGAGGACCTCACACCCGCCGACTTCGACAAGATCAACGGCGGTCTGGACAAGTACAAGAACGATCCGCTGTTCGCCGAGCGGTTCGCCACGCAGCTCGGGCCCAAGAAGACGCTCGAATTCTGGCAGGGCATCAACGACCCGGCCGTGAACCCGCACGTGGGCAGCGAACGCCTCGACAAGCTCGACGACCTCCAGCGCAATCTCGGCCTCACGCTCGCCGCCGCCACCCAGAGCGACTCCGCCGACATGACGAGCTGGAAGGGCAACATGATCAAGCTGGGCGAACAGCCCATCGGCCGGGACGGCGGCGGTCCCATGGGCTTCCAGGTCATGAGCAACCTGATGCGGACCGGCGACTACGACGACCAGTTCCTCAAGAGCTACGGCAACAAGCTCATGGAGACGGAACGCAAGCTCACGGGCAACGGCGAACACGAGAACATGGTGTGGCAGCACCGGGGCCCGGACCCGTGGCTCAACCGGATCGGCGGGGACAGCGGCGACGACCCGCTGACCGGCTACCTCAAGGGGCTGTCCAACAGCCCGGACGCGGCGACCGACTTCTTCAACCAGGAGTACGTCTCGAAGGAGGACTCCCCCTTCGAGCGCGATACGGACGGCAACGGCAAGAACGGAAAGATCCCGCTCTCCAACTTCGAGTACCTCTTCGAGGAGCGGGAGTGGCCGCAGGAGACCAACCTCAAGGGCGACGACGACAACACCGGCCGCAACACCCTCGCCCTCGCCCTGGAGGCCGCCACGACCGGGCACCCGGCGGGCGAGTTGCCGACAGTGGACACTCCGGCCCACAACGAGGGCCAGACCAAGCTCTTCGAGTCGCTCGTGGCCTCCGTCTCGGACGACAACGAACGGCTCACCAAGCACAACTACATGACCGACAGCATCGGGCAGATCACCTCGGAGTACCTGCCGGACATCAACCGGGCCATGACGAACGACTCGGACGGCGAAACGGACAAGCTGTTCCCCGTCGCCGGCAGCTCGGCCACGCTCAACCACCGTGATGTCAACGCCCTGTTGCTGACCGTGGGCCAGAACGCCGAGGGGTACGCGGCCGTGGAGGTGGCCAACAAGCTGTACATGGCGAACCTCATGGACTACCACATGAACCCGGATCTGCCGGCCGACAAGGTCTACTCGAAGGACACGGAGTTCGCCGTCCGTGAGATCGCCCACGGTTCGGGCGAGGTGTCCGGCACGCTGGCCATGGGCCGCCAGGAGGAGGTCGCCGGCGAAGCCGAGGAAAAGGACAAGAAATACGAGCAGTCCGTGGCGCAGTGGAAGAACGCCATCTCCGGGGGCATCGGAACGGGAATCGGCGTCGGCACGTCGTTCGTCGCCAGCCCGGTCGGCGGCGCGGTGGCGGGCGGTGTGGCGGAGACGGCGAGCAGCATGGTCCTCGACTCCTTCTTCAAGGACGCTGAGGGGAAGGCCAAGGACAACGCCGGCCCTGTCATGGGCGAACTGTGGGAGAACGGCGTCGAGAAGAACTCGGAATACACCGAGCAAGCCGTAGAGGAAGCGGCGAAGGCGCACGGCCGCGACGACCTGATGGACAACAGCATCGACGAGAAGGCTCGCAGGTCTGCACAGGACGGGTTCCTGGCCGCCGGTACAAGCACCGAGCAGATGAACCCCCATTTGAAGACGGACATCTGACCACATGCCCGGGGACAGCGCCTGTCGCGTCTTCCCCGCCCCAACATCGAAAGGCTTCTCGCGTTGTCTGTCAGCGGAACTCCTCGGCGTCGCCGACTCATCGGCAGAGTCGTCTCCGTGTCAGCCGCCGTCGCTCTCGCCGCCACCTTGTCGGCGTGCTCCGGCGACGAACCGCCCAAGAAGGCGTACACCGTGCCCACCTCCCTGTGCGGGATCACCGTGGACCCCGCACTGGTGAAGGCCGTACTGCCCGGCGGTGACTCCCTCACCACGGCCACCCAGAAACCGAACGGCGGAACAATCCGCTGCAACCTGTCCGTGGACGGCAAGCTGGTCCTCAGCCTCGCGCAGGCCTGGTGGAGTGAGGGGCACACCACGGCGGCGGTCTCGCAGGCGTACCCCGGCACGGACGATGGGACGATGTCCGAAGACGAACGCTTCATTCACACCGGGAAAGCCGGCGTCGGCAAGACCGTCCCTTCCTGCAAGGCTTCGGAGCATCCGGAGCAGGACCTCTACATCACAGTTGAGACCCGCGACTCGGGCGTCGACGACCCGGACGCCATCGAGAAACTGCTCGTCGCCTACACCAAGGCGGTCGAGGGTACAGCCGCTTGCGGGTGACCGCGCCCGGCGCACGGGGGCGCCCGGCCTGATTCCGCCGGACGCCCCCTCAGCAATGTCCGGCCGGCTGCCGCACCAGGGAGTCCCACAGGCCCACGGCGAGGGGTACGCGGCCGTGGAGGTGGCCAATAAGCAGCACATGGCGAACCTCATGGGCTACCACCTGAACCCGGATCGGCCGGCCGGCGAGCGCCACTCGAAGGAGATCCAGTTCTCCCTTGAGCAGGTCGCCCTCCGAACACCAAGCAGATGAACCCCCATGTGAAGACGGACATCTGACCACATGCCCGGAGGCGACGCCCGCCTCGTCCTCCCCGCCCCACATCGAAAGGCTTCTCCCGTTGTCTGCCCATGGATCTCTCCGACGTCACCGGTTCATCGGCAGGGTCGTCTCCCTGTCGGCCGTCGTCGCCCTCGCCTCCACTTTGTCCGCGTGCTCCGGCGACGACCCGCCCAAGAAGGCGTACACCGTGCCCACCTCGCTGTGCGGGATCACCGTGGACCCCGCACTGGTGAAGGCCGTACTGCCCGGCGGCGACTCCCTCACCTCGGCCATCCAGAAGCCGAACGGCGGAACGGTCCGCTGCAACCTGTCCGTGGACGGCAAGCTGGTCCTCAGCCTCGCCCAGGCCTGGTGGACTCACGGGCAGACCACGGCAACGGTCTCGCAGGGATACTCCAACACGGACGACGGGACCCTGTCGGAAGACGAACGCTTCGTCTACACCGGGAAAGCCGGCGTCGGCAAGACCGTCTCTTCCTGCAAGGTGTCGGAACAGCCGGAGCAGGACCTCTACATCGCAGTTGAGACCCGCGACTCGGGCGTCGACGACCCGGACGCCATCGAGAAACTGCTCGTCGCCTACACCAAGGCGGTCGAAGGGTCAGCCGCCTGCGGGTGACCCCTCCCCGCGCACAAGGGGGCGTCCGGCCCTGATGCGGCCGGGCGCCCCTCAGTGCTGTCCGGCCGACTGCCGCACCAGGGAGTCCCACAGGGCCACGGCATAGTCCACGGTGGAGCGGAGCCGCTCCAAGGGCACGCCGTCCCGGGCCTCTATCGACAGCCCGTGCAGGATGGTCGCGTAGAAGGCGGCGATCGCGCGGACATCTGCCCCCGGCCCCAACTCGCCCTCCACCACGGCCCGCTCCAGCCGCTTCTCCAGCTCCGCGACCGCAGTCCGCCGCCACTGGGCCAGGTGCTCGGCGACTTGCTTGTTCTGGTGCGAGCAGTTCGTGGCCGACAGCACGATCATGCAGCCGCTCGGGGTCTCCGAATCGGTGAAGGTGTCGATGTTGCCGCGCAGCATGGCCTCCACCGCGGCCCGCGCCGTCGGCGCCTCGCGCAGCGCGCGGGTGGTCGCCGAGCCTGCGGTGCGGTCGTAGAGCGCGACGGCCTCGCGGAACAACTGCTCTTTCGAGCCGAAGGTGTTGTACAGGCTGGCGGAGTTGATACCCATGGCGGCGGTCAGGTCCGTGAGCTTCGTGCCCTCGTAACCGAGCTCCCAGAACGTCACCATCGCGCGCCGCAGCGCCGCGGCCCGGTCGAACGCGCGCGGTCGGCCTCTTTCGGCCATGTCTGCCTCCTCGGGGATGGGTTGACCCCTGGCCATCCTGCCTGTTTAGTATTTCTGGATCGTTCGACCTAGAAATCAATCTTAGCGTGAATGGAGCGGGATGCCTCAGCTTGCGGGCAAGGTGGCACTGGTGACCGGGGGAAGCCGAGGCATCGGTGCCGCGACCGCCCTCCGACTGGCGGAGGAGGGCGCGGACGTCGCCCTGACGTACGTGAGCGCGGCCGACAAGGCCCGGGAGGTCGTCAAGGCGATCGAGGCGCTCGGACGCAAGGGCCTGGCCATCCGGGCCGACAGCGCTGACCCGGCGGCCGTCGTCCGGTCCGTCGAGCAGACCGCGGCCGAGCTCGGCCGGCTCGACATTCTGGTGAACAACGCCGGCGTCTTCCCCTACGGCCCGATCGAGGGCGTGACGCTGGAGGAGATCGACCGCACGCTGGCCGTCCACGTGCGCGCCGTCTTCCTGGCCACCCAGGCGGCCCTCCCCCACATGGGACACGGCGGCCGCGTCATCAGCATCGGCAGTTGCTGGGCCAACCGCGTGCCGGTCCCGGACGTGACGCTGTACGCCATGAGCAAGTCGGCGCTGATCGGCTTCACCAAGGGCCTGGCCCACGACGTGGCGTCCAAGGGGATCACCGCGAACATCGTGGACCCCGGACCCACCGTCACCGACATGAACCCGGACGGCACGGACGAGGCCGAGGAGGAGCGGCTGAGGACCGCGGCGAAGGTGCTGGGCGCGGCGGCCGACACCGCGAAGGCCGTGGCCTTCCTCGCCGGTCCGGACGCCCAGTGGATCACCGGCACCTCACTGGCGGTCGACGGTGGCTACACCGCCTGAGCGCGACGGGACCGGCGGACAGCGGCGTAACGGTGGCGGAACCGTCCGGGTCGGCCCGCCGGCCGTTCCGCTGCCGGACGCCGCTCGATGAGGCCGGTGGGCGAAGATGGGGTGCCCCGTCCTCAGCCCGCAAGGAGTGCCCGTCGATGCCAACCTCCGGTCCCGGCTCGCGGCCACCGACGATCGCCGATGTCGCGCGGCTCGCCGAGGTGTCGCGTACGACGGTCTCCCACGCCCTCAACGGGATCGGCAAGGTCGATCCGCGGACCAGGGAACGCATCAAGCGGGTCGCCGCCGAGCTCGGCTACCGGCCCAATCTGCGGGCCCAGCGGCTGCGCCGGGGGGAGGCGAAGGCCATCGCGCTCGCCTCCTCGATGCCGTTCGCGGTGGCCGGTGGGCCGTCGCGGCTCGGGTTCTACATGGAGATCGCCGCCGCCGCCGCGGAGAGCGCGTTGCTGCACGGCTACGCGCTGGTGCTCGTCCCGCCCGTGCAGTCGGGGTCCGCGCTGTACTCCGTTGACATCGACGGCGCGATCGTCGTCGAGCCGGACGTGAACGACGCCGCCGCGGCGCAGTTGAGGGAGCGAGGGCTGCCTTACGTGTCGCTCGGCCGGCCGGTGTCGCCGGATGACACGTCGCCGTACGTCGATCTGCGCGGCGGGCCGGTCGCCGAGTTGCTGTTCGCGCATCTGCGCGAGCAGGGTGCCCGGCGGCCCGCGCTGATCGTCGGCTCCGGATCACGCCACTCGTCGGTCGACGCGCTCGCCGCGTACGAGCGGGTCGCCGAGCGGTACGGCTGGCAGCCCGTCGTGGCGAGCGCCCCGGAGGCGGGCGGCGAGCAGGCCGGGTACGAGAGCTGTGCCGCCCTGCTGGCCGAGCACCCCACCACCGACGCGGTCTGCGCCCTGGTGGACGCGTTCGCGGTGGGCGCGGTGCGGGCGATCCGGGACAGCGGGCGGACCGTGCCGGGCGACGTCATGGTCGTCACCCGCTACGACGGGCTGCGTGCGCGCACCTGCGAGCCGCCGCTGACCGCCGTGGACCTTCATCTGGACCGTGCGGCGGCCGCCGCGGTGGAGCTGCTGCTCGGCCGGCTGCGCGGTGAGGGCGCCGCCGCCACGGTGGCGACGGCGCCCGAGCCACGGGTCGTTCCGCGTGCCTCGTCGCTGCGGGTCACAGCCCGAGCATGAGCACAAGACCGGAGACCAGGGCGAAGACGAGGACGCACAGCCGCATGCGGCGCGCGTCCAGCCGGTGGTGCACCAGCCGACTCAGCCACGCGCCCACGGCGATCACCGGCAGCAGCGCCGCCGCGAGACCCAGGTGTCCGGGCTCGCCCTCCCCGGTCGCGAACAGCAGGCCCAGCGAGGCCACTTCCCCGACGAGGAAGCAGGCGGCGACGGTCGAGCGCAGTTCCGCGGGCGGCCGGTGCTGGTAGACGAGCGCGAGCGGAGGGCCGCCGACGCCGGTCGCGGTCTCCGTGAGTCCGGTCACCACGCCCGCCCCGAGGTAGGCCGCCCGGCCGGGGGTGAAGGCGGGGGCGACCAGGCTCACCACCGCGGCCAGCACGGTGGCGATGCCGACGAACAGGCCGATGCTGCGGTCCGGGATGAGCCAGAGCAGCGCGAGCCCGGCGGGCGTGGCGGCCAGCCGGGCCGCGGTGATCCAGCCCGCGCCGCGCAGGTCGATCGAGGCACGTTCGCGCCAGGCGACGTACAGGTTGAGCGGGATCATGGCCGCCAGGACGAACACCGGGAGCAGACCCGGGTCGAGCATCCCGGCCACGGGCGCGACGATCAGGGCGAAACCAAGACCGCTGCTGCCCTGGACGAACGCGGCGACGGCCACCGTGACGGCGAGGACCGCGAGTGCTTCCGTACTCACCGTGCGGTGCCCCCCTGCCGTGCCACCGTGGCTGCGGTGCTCCCCTGTCGTGCCGCCGTGGACGTGGGGTGAACCCGCGTGATGGGCGCCTTCTCGACCGCGGTACGGGCCAGTTCGGCCGCCTGCCGCACGAAGGCGGGGCCGTCCCAGCCGGTGGGCAGACCGCGCCACAGCCGTAGGTCTCCGGCGACGAACACGGCGGTGATCTGGTCGCGGTTGCCCCGGCGTACCAGCTCCCACGGCACGTCCCGGGAGAGCGCCAGCTCCGGGGTGGTGATGTCGACGAGGAGGAAGTCGGCGGCCAGCCCCTCGGCGACCGTGCCGGTGCGGGCACCGAGGCCGACCGCGTCGGCGCCGCCCGCGGTGGCGTGTTCGAGCCAGGTCCAGCCGGCGCCGCACGACGAGTCCCCGGTGGCCAGCCCGTAGGCGATCCGCTGGGCGAACTCGGCCGCGTCCGCGAGCCGGAACCCGTCGCCGCGGGTGCCGTCCGTGCCGAGCCCGAAGCGGATGCCGCGTTCGGCCATGGCGGTGGCCGGGGCGACGGCGTTGCCCTTCCAGGCGCTGGCCACCGGGTTGTAGCTGATGGCGGTCCCGGTGTCGGCGAGCAGGGTCAGTTCGCGGGGGGTGAGCAAGGTGGCGTGGGCGGCGAGCAGTTGAGGGCCGAGCGCGCCGATCCTGTGGAGGTGTTCGAGCGGGCGCAGTCCGTGCCGTACGAGGGAGCGTTCGACACCGGCCAGGTGCTCGTTGACGTGGATCTGCACGATCGCGCCGGCGTCCGCGGCGAGACGTGCGGTGCGGTGAAGGGTCGACGAGGTGGCCGCTTCGGGGATCGAGACGGCGAGGGAGGCGTGGATCAGCGGATCGCCGTCGTACCGGGCGAGGTGCTTCTCGGCGCTTTCGAGGACGGCGGTGGTGGTGGTCGCGGCGTCCTCGGCGGCGGTCGCGGCGTCGCCGGCGACGTCGTTGCACACGAGGCCGAGTACGCAGCGGATTCCGGCGTCACGAGCGGCCGACGCGACGATGTCGACGTCCACATCGGCACGCGTACCGGCGTCGGTGACGGTGGTGAAGCCGCCGCGCAGGGCCTCCAACGCCGCCAGTTTGGCCGCGGCATAGGCCGATTCCTCGTCCAGCGCCCCTTCCAGCGGAACCCAGACCCTGCGGAAGATCTCCGACGGCTCACCGAAGGCGAGCGCGGAGCCGAAGCTCTGGGTCAGATGGTGGTGGGTGTCGACGAAGCCGGGCATCAGGAGATGGCCGGGCAGCGTGACGGCGTCGAGGTGCGGGTGCGTACGCGCCAGTTCCCCGGCGGGTCCGACGGCGCGGAAGGAGCCGTCGGCGACGACGACCGCGTAGCCGCCGACGGTCCCTTCCGGCAGCAGCACGGCATCGGGTACGAGGAGGAGCGGGCCGGAGGAGTCGAGGTGGTCGCGGGTGAGCTGGGTCATCGGTCGCTTTCCGTGCGTGAGGTGGTCAGCCGGGCGGCGACGCGCGGCCTGACGTGGTGGAACAGGATGTTGAGTACGGCGGCGACGAACGCGCCGACGGCGACGCCGCTTTCGAGGAGGATGCGGACGTTCGGCGGGAAGCCGGCGTACACGCCGGGGATGAGGATCGGCAACAGGCCCAGCGCGAGGGCGACGGCGCAGATGAAGGTGGAGGTGTGCTGGTCGAGGTCGGAACGGCCGAGCATCTGCACGCCGAGCACGGTGATCACCGCGAAGACGACCATCGCCGTGCCACCGACCACGGCCGACGGGACGACACTGATCGCGCGGGTCACCGGCGCGAGGAACCCGATGACGATGAGGACCACACCGGCGGCGGCGGTCACGTAGCGGCTGCGGACGCCGGTGACCCGGACGATCCCGATGTTCTCGCCGCTGGTCACCATCAGCGGCAGCCCGAAGAACCCGCCGAAGAGGGAGGTCAGCGCGTCACCCCGGACGGTCTTGGGGACGTCGGTGCGGGTGTCGATCTCCTTGCCGACGGCCTCGGCGTTGATGACGGTCTGGCCGGTGGCCTCCGCCATGGAGGCGAGGCTGTAGAGCATCAGCGGCAGCGCGGCGATCAGGCTGAACTGGGGCGAGCCGAACGGCATCAGCTCCGGCACGCTGACCAGACCGCCTTCGGCGGCGCTACCGAGGTCGATGCTGCCGAGGAGCCCGGCCAGCACCGTACCGGCGACCAGTCCGAGCATGACGGCGAGTTGCCGCAGGATGCCGGTGAACAGCAGATAGAAGACGACGGTGAATCCGATCGTCGCCATGCCGAGCCCGAGGTTCGTCGGGTCCGCGAACCCCGGCTCGCCGGGCCGGCCGGTGACGAGGACCGCCCCGACCTTCACCAGGTTGACGCCGACGATGACGATCATGGTGCCGATGACCAGGGCCGGGAAGAACCTGAGCAGCCGCGAGAAGACCGGCAGGACGACGAAGTAGAAGGCCGCGGTGAGAATGACCGCGCCGGTGGCGGTGCGCAGACCGTGCTGCTCGGCGATGGCGATGAACAGGATGAGCGGCGCGCCGCCGGGCAGCATCACGAACGGCAGCCGGGGACCGAACTTCCACGGCCCGAGCGACTGGATCAGCGACCCGACGCCGGAGAGCACGAACGCCGCGGAGAGCAGGTTGATGGTCAGGCCGGCGTCGAGCCGGAGGGTGGCGCTCATCAGGAAGATCGCCGAGATGGGGGTGGCGGCCATGACGAGGACGTGCTGAATCCCGAAGAGGACGATCCGCCCCAGGGGGCGCGACTCGTCGACGGGGTGCACAGGTGGGGGCCCAGCTGGGTGGGGGGCGTCGAGCGCGGTGCCGGGCACAGCTGGGTGCGCGGCTTCGTGGGTGACCGGCTCCGGCGTCGGGGGTTGTTCAGCTCCGGGTGCGGGCTGGCGATGACTGGACACGTCGGTGCTCCAATTCGGGCGTGAGGAACGCTCGGACATCAGCCGCGATCCGGCCCCGAACGGAGGGCCAAATCGATTTGGCCAAATCGATTTGGCCGTCAGTATGGGGAGGCCTCGCGACCGTCGTCAAGAGCCGTGCCCCGGGATACAGCCGCTGGGACACGGCCCCGGGGTGCGGGGCGCTCGGGGGGGCGGCGGGCGGGAGTAAGGCCTGCGATATGCGCGCGTACGGCAGATGTGCGTAAGGCAGACGCGCGTACGGCGCACGGTAGGCAGCAGACAGCAGGCAGCGGGCAGGCAACAGGCCACAGGCCACAGGCCACAGGCAGGCGATGGAGCCACACGGCGGTCACGGAAACCGCTCGCGCAAGCCTCCACGCCGGACGGCCTCTTGACCTCCCTGACGGCAGCAACTACTTTGCCGTGAACGCCGACCCCCGGCCCTCGAAAGGAGGCGACCAGCTGATGTTCACCTACTCCGACCTCGGTCGCCTCGCCGAGTGCACCGCCTGGGTTCCGGGGCGTATCGCGCACGGCTGCTGAGCGCGCCCCCCTTCTCCTGTGCCCTTCCGTGGCACCTTTCGGCTGTCCCGCCTCGCCGCTTCCCCCTTTTCCGTCACTCTTTCGCGGCGCATCGCTGTCGTGCGTGCGCCGTTTCGCGCCCACTCCTCTCCCGTGGCGCGTCCGAATCAAGAGAGCTGTCCGACATTGACGAAGATGATGAACCGACCCACCGCGCAACGGAACGAAGGCCTGTCGTGACGGCGCCACGCATCACGGTCAACGGGACCGAAGCACTGATCTCACCGGCCGCGCCCCACACCACGGTGCTGGACTTTCTGCGCGAGCGCGGCCTCACCGGCACCAAGGAGGGCTGCGCCGAGGGTGAGTGCGGCGCCTGCGCGATCCTGGTCGCCCGTCCCGGAACGCACGAGCCCACCGACTGGGTGGCGGTCAACGCCTGCCTGCTCCCGGCCGCGGCGCTCGACGGACAGGAGGTGGTCACCTCCGAGGGGCTCGCCACCGTCGGCGCGTCCGGCCCGCCGGGCACGCTGCACCCGGTGCAGGAGGAGATGGCGGTCCGCGGCGGCTCCCAATGCGGTTACTGCACACCAGGGTTCGTCTGCAGCATGGCCGCCGAGTACTACCGGCCCGACCGCTGCGCCCACGCGGAGCCGGCCGAGGGCACCGACCCCGAGCACGGACCGAACGGCTTCGATCTGCACGCGCTGAGCGGAAACCTGTGCCGCTGCACCGGATACCGTCCGATTCGCGATGCCGCGTTCGCCGTCGGCGCGCCCGCCGAAGGGGACCAGCTCGCACAGCGTCGTGCGCAGTCCCCGCCCGCACCCGTCGCCACCGAGTACGTCCGGGACGGCAGCACGTTCCTGCGGAGGAGCACCCTGGGCGAGACCCTGCGATTGCTGCGCGAGCGGCCCGACGCGGTGGTGGTCGCCGGCTCCACCGACTGGGGCGTGGAGGTGAACATCCGCGCCCGCAGGGCGGATTGCGTGATCGCCGTCGACCGGCTGCCCGAACTGCGGGAGCTGCGCGTCGGGTCCGACGCCGTCGAGATCGGGGCGGCGCTGACGCTCACCGAGATCGAACGCCGCCTCGACGGCCGGGTCCCGCTGCTGGCGGAGCTGTTCCCGCAGTTCGCGTCGCGGCTCATCCGCAACGGCGCGACGCTGGGCGGCAATCTGGGGACCGGCTCCCCCATCGGAGACAGCCCGCCGGTGCTGCTCGCCCTGGAGGCGTCGGTGGTGCTCGCCGACGCCGACGGAGAACGACAGGTTCCCCTCGCGGAGTACTTCACCGGCTACCGGCAGAGCGTGCGCCGTCCCGGCGAGCTGATCCGCGCGGTACGCGTCCCGCTGCCGCTGTCGCCGGTCGTGGCCTTCCACAAGATCGCCAAGCGGCGCTTCGACGACATCTCCAGCGTGGCGGTCGCCTTCGCGCTCGACGTCGAGGACGGGATCGTCCGGAAGGCCCGCATCGGTCTGGGCGGAGTCGCCGCCACCCCGATCCGCGCCCTGACCACCGAGGAGGCCCTGGAGGGCAGGCCGTGGGCGGCGGAGACCGTAGAAGCCGCGGCGCGGGTGCTGCGGGCGGAGGGCACGCCGATGAACGACCAGCGCGCCAGCGCCGCCTACCGCTCCGCGATGCTGGGCCAGAGCCTGCTGAAGCTGTACGCGCAGACCACCGAGGCGGTTTCCCCATGAGCCAGTTGTCCCAGCGCCCCGCGAAGCCGGTCGTCGGCGTGTCGATGCCGCACGAGAGTGCCGTCCAGCACGTCACCGGCGCCGCGCTCTACACCGACGACCTGGTCCATCGCACCAAGGACGTGCTGCACGCCTACCCGGTCCAGGTCATGAAGGCCCACGGCAGGATCAGCCGGCTGGACACCGGGCCCGCGCTCGCCGTGCCCGGTGTGGTCCGCGTGCTGACCGGCGCCGACGTGCCCGGAGTCAACGACGCCGGCATGAAGCACGACGAACCGCTGTTCCCCGACACGGTGATGTTCCACGGTCACGCGGTCGCCTGGGTGCTCGGCGAGACGCTGGAGGCGGCCCGGCTCGGGGCGGCGGCCGTCGAGGTCGACCTCGACGAACAGCCCTCCCTGATCGCGCTGGGGGACGCGATCGCGGCCGGAAGCTTCCACGGCGCCCGGCCCATGATGCTCACCGGCGACGTCGACGCCGGCTTCGCCGACTCCGCGCACGTGTTCTCGGGCGAGTTCCACTTCTCCGACCAGGAACACTTCTATCTGGAGACGCACGCGGCGCTGGCCCTGGTCGACGAGAGCGGGCAGCTGTTCGTCCAGAGCAGTACCCAACACCCCTCCGAGACACAGGAGATCGTCGCGCACGTGCTCGGCCTGCACAGTCACGAGGTGACCGTGCAGTGCCTGCGGATGGGCGGCGGCTTCGGTGGCAAGGAGATGCAGCCGCACGGCTTCGCGGCCGTCGCCGCGCTCGGCGCCCGGCTGACCGGCCGGCCGGTCCGGGTCCGGCTCAACCGCACCCAGGACCTGACGATGTCCGGCAAGCGCCACGGGTTCCACGCGGAGTGGAGGATCGGCTTCGACGCCGAAGGCCGTATCCAGGCCCTGGACGCCACCCTGACCGCGGACGGCGGCTGGAGCCTGGACCTGTCCGAGCCGGTGGTCGCCCGTGCGCTGTGCCACATCGACAACACCTACTGGATCCCCAACGCACGGGTCGCGGGCCGGATCGCCAGGACCAACAAGGTCTCCAACACCGCCTTCCGCGGCTTCGGCGGGCCGCAGGGCATGCTGGTGATCGAGGACATCATGGGCAGGTGCGCGCCGCTGCTCGGCCTGGACCCGATGGAGTTGCGGGAACGCAACTTCTACCGGCCGGGGCAGACGACGCCGTACGGGCAGCTGGTCACGCACCCCGAACGGATCTCCACCGTCTGGCAGCAGGTGTGCGCCGACGGCGGCGTCGCCGACCGGCGGCGGGCGATCGCGGCGTTCAACGCCGCACACCCGAACACCAAGCGGGGACTCGCGGTCACCGGGATCAAGTTCGGCATCTCGTTCAACCTCACCGCCTTCAACCAGGGCGGCGCGCTGGTCCTGGTCTACAAGGACGGCTCGGTCCTGATCAACCACGGTGGCACCGAGATGGGTCAGGGCCTGCACACCAAGATGCTGCAGGTGGCCGCGACGACGCTGGGCATCCCGCTGCACAAGGTGCGCCTCGCCCCGACGCGGACCGACAAGGTGCCCAACACCTCCGCCACCGCGGCCAGCGCGGGGGCCGACCTCAACGGCGCGGCGGTGAAGAACGCCTGCGAGCAGATCCGCGACCGGCTGCTCCAGGTGGCCGGTGGCCGGCTGGGGACGAACGCCTCCGACGTACGCATCGTCGAGGGCGTCGTACGTGCCCTCGGCAGCGAGACGGAGCTGGCCTGGGACGACCTGGTGCGCACCGCGTACCTCCAGCGCGTGCAGTTGTCGGCGTCGGGCTTCTACCGGACCGAGGGGCTGCACTGGGACGCGAAGGCGTTCCAGGGCTCACCGTTCAAGTACTTCTCCTACGGTGCCGCCGCGGCCGAGGTGGAGGTGGACGGCTTCACCGGCGCGTACCGCGTACGACGGGTGGACATCGTGCACGACGTCGGCGACAGCCTCTCCCCGATGATCGACATCGGTCAGGTCGAGGGCGGTTTCGTGCAGGGCGCGGGCTGGCTGACGCTGGAGGACATGCGCTGGGACACCGGTGACGGGCCGGGCCGCGGCCGGCTGCTGACCCAGGCGGCGAGTACGTACAAGCTGCCCAGCTTCTCGGAGATGCCGGAGGAGTTCCACGTACGGCTGCTGGAGAACGCCACCGAGGAGGGCGCGGTCTACGGGTCCAAGGCCGTGGGTGAGCCTCCGCTGATGCTGGCGTTCTCGGTACGGGAGGCGCTGCGGCAGGCCGCAGCGGCGTTCGGGCCCGCCGGAGTGAGCGTGGAACTCGCCTCGCCCGCCACACCGGAGGCGGTGTACTGGGCGATCGAGGCGAGCCGCCGGGCCGCCTCCTCCCCTGACGGTCACCACGGCGACGGGTCCACCACCGGGGCCGGGACGCGAACCGAGGCGGAAGCGCTGAGCGGTGCCTGACATGACCTGGTTCGCCGCGGTCGCCCGGCTGCGAGCACGTCGGGAGGCCGGCGTGCTGGTGACCGTCGCGACCGTGCGCGGGCACGCCCCTCGGAACGCCGGGGCGAAACTCGTCGTGGGGCGGAGCGAGACCTGGGGCTCGATCGGTGGCGGCAACGTCGAGGCGGTCACGATCGACCGGGCCCGGGAGCTGATCGCCGCTTCCGCGGCCGAACCGGAGCTGCTGGATTTCGCCCTGAACGACAAGGTGACCAACCGGCACGGCGTCCAGTGCTGCGGCGGCACGGTCTCGGTGCTGCTCGAACCGCTCCCGGTGGTACGGGCGGTGGCGATCTTCGGCGTCGGACACGTCGGGATGGAGCTGGCGCGCGTCCTGGCACGGCAGGACCTCGACCTCCATCTGATCGACAGCCGCTCGGACATCCTCGCCGAGGAGCGGCTCGCCGTCCTCGCGGACGCGGTGGCGGGGGTGCGGGTACACCACACTCCGCTGCTCCCCGAGGAGGTCCTCGAAGAGTTGCCGAGGGGCACCCACGTCCTGATCATGACCCACGATCATGCCGAGGACGCCGCTCTCTGCGACGCCGCCCTGCGGACATCCCACCTCGGCTCGATCGGGCTGATCGGGTCGGCGGCCAAGTGGGGGCGGTTCCGCAAACGCCTCCTCACGGAGGGGGGTCACGACGAGGCGGCCACCGACCGGATCAAGACCCCGATCGGGCTGGCCGACATCACCGGCAAGGACCCCGCGACCATCGCCGTGAGCGTCGCGGCCGATCTGCTGCGCACCTTCGAGGCCGAGGGGAACGAGGCGGCGGAACACCACCGTGACGAGCCGATGGACGCCGACATCGACGAGAACGCACACGCGGCCGCCCAGGGCGGGTTCCGGGCCGCAGGTACGAACATCGCGTCCGTGTCGCCTCAGGTGAAGACGGTCGTCTGATCGCGAGTCCGAGGACGGCGCCCGCAGCGCCGTCCTCATCCGCACCCCGAAAGGCTTCTGACGTTGTCTGTCAAACGCATCGCCTGCTGAGCACCCAGTCACGGCCTTCCCGGAGTGCACGCCGCCCCCTCGACCATTCGCCCCTCTCCCCTGCCCGTGTCAGTCACCATCGGTGAAGAAGTCATCGACCACCGGCGAGGTGCAAGCGGATCGCTGCCCACGCCGAAGGCTCCAGGCGCTGCCGCCTCGGCCGCCTTCGACGCTGCGGCCGCTCCGTGGCGTGAGGCCCTCGATGACCTGGACGAAGACGTCCTCGCCGAGGCCGCCGCCGAAGCGCGGGTCTTCGGCATCGGCCCGGCGGCCGCCGTCGACGAGCTGGTGCGGCGGTGAGCTGGGGCTCCCAGCTACCCGTAGCGGACGCTTCAGGGCGCGGTCGTCCCAGAAGGCTGCGGGGTCAGCGCCGGCCGCCGCCGATGCGGCGGTCGTCGGCCAGTGCGGTAAGCGGGCCGAACTCGCAGGCAAGCTGGTTCCACGTCAGAACCTCGCCGCAGCGGGCCGGGAACTCCTTCGGGTTGAACTCGGGCATGGTCCAGGTGCCAGTGCCCCGGTCCCGCAGCCACAGGTCCCCGTCACAGTCGACCACAGTCGGCGGGACCGGTACGGGCTCGGCCTGATCGGTTGGCTCCCAGGTGATCCGGCCCGGGTGGGAAACGCGGCGCAGCTCGGTGGTGGCCAGCCGCGCGGCCAAGTCACGGGTGGACTCTTCGGCGTCCTTGACCGACGCGAGTCGGAATGCGTCGTCAAGTACGGGCAGGGCTGGATTCTTGCTGCGCTTTGAACTCATACGCTGACTACCTCCGGTGGGGGGCGTCACATCCGTTATGGCACCCCGTAGAGGAACACGGTATCCGAGGCGGGAGCCGGGCCGGCTACGACCACTGTGCAGGTGGAGGCGCTGGCACACCGGGCATGGGGCCAGGTGGTGAGCTGGTCCGGACCGCGTGTCTGAAGTCGGCCCTGCGGTTTCCCGTGGATGTGCCCAGTGGGGGCAGACGGGTCGTCGTCTGTTTACGAGTCCGCCGGTTCCTCTGTCCGGTCGTCTCGTGCGGGCGCCGGACCTTCGCCGAGCAGATGCCGGGGCTGACCCGTCGGTACGGCCGGCAGACCGAGCGCCTGCGGTCGACGCCGGCCGCGGCCGGTCTCGCGCTCGCCGGTCGGGCCGGGGCCCGCATGGCGAGCGTCTTCGGCGTGCTTCGCCTGAGCCGGGTCCGGCCGTTACTGAGTGGGGCGGCCCGCGATCCACTCTGCCAGGGAGAGCAGGGTGGCCTCCGCGCTGATCGCCATGTGGTCCCGCAGGGCAAGGAGGTCTTCGGGTGTGTCGCCCAGCACCGGGTCGGTCCGCCGCAGTCGCCAGGTCTGCTCCACGATGGTGCCGGCGCCCTGCTCGTAGAGGTTCCAGTCCCAGCGGACGATGCCTTGCTCGGCTCCGCCGACGACGAAGGCGAACGCGGAACCCGGATCTGCCCGGACCACTTCGGAGTGGGTGACCCATTCGCTTCCGTCTCGGCGATTGCGTCCGCTGAACCGTGCGCCGGCCCATGGGCCCTCTCCCGGGTCGTAGCTCACGGCGCTGGCGCTCGGGCTCCACGTCCCGATCAGAGACACGTCGCTGATCAGGTGATATACGGAGTCCGGCGTCAGGTCGACCCAGTGCCGCCTGTTGAAGGTGAAGGGTGCCAGATCAAGGCCGGCCAGCGGATTGCGTGGGGCGGGGTAGGTGTTCTCGGACGTGGAGGTGCTCACCGGGGTCTCCCAGAGGTGAAGGCAGCAGAGGGGGTGCGGCTCATCCTGGAGGCCGGAGCGCGGAGCAGCCAGACCCTGTGGATCCGTACCCCAGCAGGGTGAGGCGCGGTTCGGCGGCGCCGCACATACTCCTTCTCATGAACAAGCACGGGCAGCTCGCCGACTTCCTCCAGGCTCGCCGAGGCCTTCTGCGTCCCGAGGATGTCGGGTTGCAGACCTACGGCGAGCGGCGCCGCGTACCGGGGCTGCGAAGGGAGGAGTTGTCGATGCTGGCGGGCATCAGTGCGCCGTACTACACCCGGCTCGAGCAGGGCCAGTCGCGCAACGCCTCGCGGGGGGTGCTCGATGCCATCGCGACCGCTCTGCGTCTGGATGAGTCCGAGCGGGCCCATCTGCACGAGCTTGCCCGTGAACCGAAGCGGGGCAAAGCCGCACCACGCCCCCGCCCCGAGCGCATCACCCCGGCCACCAGCGCGTTACTGGCAGCTCTCGAAGGCACCCCCGCCATCGCCATGGGCCGCCGTAACGACGTTCTGGCCTGGAACACGCAGGGTCACGCGTTGTTCGCCGGTCATCTCGACCGGGACAGCCCCGACGAACCCGGTCGACGGCCGAACATGGCCAAGCTGGTGTTCCTCGATGCTCACACCCGCGACCTCTACACCGACTGGCCTGCCAAGGCCAAGGCCGTGGTCGGCAACCTGCGCATCACGGCCGGCCGGTACCCGCAGGATCCTCTGCTGGCCGGGCTCGTCGGCGAACTGATCATGCGCAGCCCGGAGTTCGCCACCATGTGGGCCGATCATCGGATCCTGGCCTGCGATGTCGCCGACTACGAGATGCACAACCCCACGGTCGGAACCCTGACCGTCACCCAGCAGACACTCCAGAGTCCGCAAGGAAGCCGACCGGCCGTGGTGATCGCCACCGCCGCCCCCGGGTCCCCCTCCGCGACGTCCCTGAAGCTGCTCGCCCACGGCGCCGCGCCTCAGGAAGCGGTCTCCCCGCGCAAGGGCGCTGACGCGGTGACCCCCGGCACCTGAACCTCCCTCGATCCCCCCTCTCGACCACCATCTCCGCGGCATCGCCGCATCGCGGCTTCAGCCTGCACGAACGGGCCCGATACGGGGAACCCGCACTGGTTCGGACCGGCGCACGGCGGCGCGGTGGAGATCCTGCGCCTCTTCGGACCGCGGGGCGACCAAGGCGTCGTACGCGCACGGCCCTCTTCGGGCGCGCCGCCTGCACCGTGATGACCTGCGGCGGGTGCTGCCCGGGGCGGCCGGTACGGGGCCGCGAAGGCTGAGCGGTCGGCTCGGCGGCTCCGGGGCGGCCGGGAGAGGAGCACACTGAACGTATGGCCCTACCCAGAACGCATCATTGCTTGGCCTGTTCAGACGGTGCCGCATCCGACTCGGTCCTCCACGAGGACCTTGTTGTCGGGGCGCCGCTCTCGATGGAGGAGCTCACCGACGCGCAGCGTCTCGATCGGTTCGCGCTCAAGTACGCCCACGACGGTTGCCAGGTCAGAGAAGTCCGCCGGGTCCCGCACGACGGCCTCAGCGGTTACGCCTGGTCCGTCACCTTCGCCGAGAGTTCTTGATCACTCGATCGCCGAACAGCCGCGAGCACCGAACAGTCCGGGGAAGATGCCCGGACTGTTCGCCGGCCGGGACTCCGCGTCACGGACCGAGCTGCTCTCCGGCGCAGGCAACAGCCATCCGCGGGCGCCGTCGAGTCCGACAGGACCCGCCGGAGGCTGTCTTTCGCTCTGGCGGGCACCCAAGCGTTCGGACGGGCGTGGTGACCTGCGTCATGCGACCTCTGCCGCGTGAGCGGAGACAGTGGTCGCCCTGCGCAACGACAGGCCGAAAGCGCAGCTGGTGACGGTGAGCACGACGATCGGCGGAGGGGGCAGCAGGAGTACGGATACCACCAGGACGGCCAGGGAGACCGCGAGGGCGAACCATCCGAAGGCGGTACGGCGCTGGACGAGGGCGGGGGCGTGACGGACGGCGGCGAGAATCAGCAGACCGCAGGTGATGCTGAAGAACGCCATGGCGATGCTCATGCCGTTGAAGACGTCAAGGACGGTGCGTTCCAGACCCAGCAGGGCGAACGTGGACTCCCGCATGACCGTGTCGACTTCACGCCGCTCCGGTGTCTGGGTGGCCAGCGCCGCGGCGACGGAGAGGGCGAGATGGCCGATGCCCAGGAAGACGAAGCCGTAGGCGCCGGCCTTGAAGGGCCGGACGGCGTCCGTCCGAGCGAGGGTGCGGGATGTGACCGCGCTGTTCATGGTTGCTCCTTGGCATGGGCATTGAGGTTGCCGGAGGTGGGGGCGAGGCCGGAAGGGGGTTGCCAGCCGAGGACCGTGTCCAGGGCCCTCAACGCGACCACCTGCGGCGTGGCGCGTAGCGCGAGGTTTCGGATGGACGTGGCAAGGGGGTGGGAGAGCCGTGCGAGTTCGCCCATGCGTCGGGAGCGGCGGCTGATGAGGGTGGTTCGCCGGTGTCTGGCCTTGGTGTAGGCGGCGAGCGCGGCTGGTACGTCGGTGTCGCGTGCGAGGAGGTGCGCCACGACGACCGCGTCCTCGATGGCCTGGCAGCCCCCCTGGCCCATATTGGGCGTCATCGCGTGGGCGGCGTCACCGAGCAGGGCCACCCGGCCGGCGTGGAACCGGGGCAGGGGCGAGCCAAGTTCGTAGAAGTCGTGGTGGAGTATGCCGACCGGGTCAGGGTTCCGCCGGTTCAGCCGGTCCAGCAGCGCGGGTATCGGATCGTGCCACGCGCCGAAGCGTCGGGGCAGTTCCGCGTGGTGGTCGGTCGGCTGCGCGCCGGGGCCGGTGACGGTGGTGGCGTAGACGTAGATCCTGCCGTCGACGAGGGGAACGACGCCGAACCGCTCGCCTCGACCCCAGGTTTCGGCCGCCTGCTGGGGAGGCAGGCCGCCACCGGGCAACACCGCTCGCCATCCGGCCTCACCGGCGTGACACAGCCCGGGATGCCGGGGGAAGAGGTGTCCGCGGAGGACACTGCGCATGCCATCGGCCGCCACTACGACGTCGGCACGCAGGTCGCCCGCCGACGTGCGTACGACCACGGCGCCCCCGGCGTCGTCCACACCGATCACCGATACGCCGGGGCGTACGACGTTGGGCGGCAGTGCGGCGGCGAGGGCGTCGATCAGGAAGCCGCGGTGCACGGCGCGCGTGGAGAGCCCGTAGCGGGTGGACATGGCACCGCTGTCGGATCGGCTCAGCCACGTGCCGTCGGGGGTACGCAGCCCGACCGGGCCGGGCAGTGCGTCACCCGCCCACACCTCGGGGCCCAGGCCGATCGAGTCCAGGGCGCGCAGTGCGTTGGGAGCGAGCACGATGCCGGCGCCGATACCCGTGAGGGCGGGAGCCCGTTCACACACGGTCACGCGCCATCCGCAGCGGCTCAGGGCCACCGCCGCGGTCAGACCCCCGATGCCGCCTCCGGCCACGACGGCGTGACGAACACCCATGTCGACTGCCCCCCCACCCATCCACACGCCGCCTCTACAGCCGTAGAGACGCATGCTGCGCACTCTACACCTGTAGAGTGCGGGGTGTGCCCCTCCCTGATCGCCGAGACCTGATCGCCGACGCCGCCATCACCACGGTGGCCACCGCCGGGCTGCGCGGCTTGACCCATCGCGCGGTCGACGCCGCCGCGGGGCTGCCGACCGGCAGCACGTCGTACTACTTCCGCACGCGTAGCGCTCTGATCAGTGCCTGCTACCTCCGCCTGGCCGAACTGTCGGTCGCCGACGTGGGCCGGTGGGAAGCGGAGCATGGGCCCCCGGACCCGGACTCCGCCGCAGAGGCGCTGGCCGCACTGCTGCACCACTGGCTAACGGTGGAACGAGACCGCCAGCTCGCCCGATTCGAACTCAGCCTGGAGGCGACCCGCCGCCCGGAGCTGCGTGCCGACCTGCAGACCGCAGGCCGCGCCGCACGGTCCAAGGCCGCCGACGTGCTGGCCGCGCTCGGCGCTCCCGATCCAGCGTGGGCGGCGGACCTGCTCGTCGCCTGGACCGACGGCCTGTTGTACGACCGGCTCGCCGGCGCGACGGCCGCGACCCGCCCGGTGCCCGACGTGACCGAGCTGACCCCGGTCGTCCGGCGGATGCTTGCCGCCGTGCTCTCCACCTGACCGACGCCCCCTACGCGCCGAAAAACGCGTTTCCCCAGGTCAGAGCGATTATACCAAGGATGCTCAGTGGGGCGGGTGGGACTCGAACCCACACCGGCGACGCGTCTCACCTGCGGTTTTCTCGGAGAGCCGGGCATACCGGCCTGTTTCCGTCCGGCTGCGTCTCGCTCGATCCGGCTCCAGCGGATGCGGTGCAGCGTTCGCTGCACCGCATCCGCTGTGCCGCGAGACCGATTGGCTGCTGCCATACGGTCCACGACCCACCTCGGCCACCACCGCGAGGACACCTCTTCCGCCTCGGGGCGGGCGCGGGCGTGGAAGTCGGCCGCCGAATGTCACACCCTTTGTGCTCCCATCAGCCGGATGATGAGGTCGTCGAGGCTGATCAGGCCGGTCAGTCGGCCCTCCGTGTCGCGTACGACGGCGAGGGAGGCCCTGCGGTACTGGAGTTGCTCGACGGCGTGGGCCGTGAATCGCTCGCCGTCCGGCTGCCGGGTGATCAGCCCACGGGCGATCAGCGCACCGAGGACCTCCCTGACCTCCCGGAGACCGCCGAGCCCGTCGCATCCGGCGAGCAGCTCGTCCGCTCCGGCTTCCGGCCGCTCGATCAATGCCCGGTAGACGCGCTCATCCTGGCTTGTGAGCCCGAGATCCTGCAGCACAGTTTCCTCGCCTCCGCTCCGCGTCGGACCGGATTCTCACAGGTCGGACGGCTGTGTCAGTACGCACAATAGGACTTCGGCGGCCGGACACGCGAAGCCCCCGTGCCCTCCGTGTGGAAACCTGCGGAGGGCACGGGGGTTCGCGAGGGGTTCGGGTGTCAGCGCACCAGTGTCACATCGGGCGACGTCCAGGTCTCCGTCCCGGGTGCGTGGTCCCGATCGCCCAGCGCCTTGTCGAAGACGAAGCGCAGCCGGTACATGCCGGCCGGGGCCGGGCTGCCGTCGCTCAGGGTGGCGTCCCACGGGTAGAAGTCGACGCCGGTGCCGGCACCCGAGATACGGGTGATCCAGGACTCGTCGTACGGCGTGGCCACCACCGCACCGGAGGCGTTCAGCACGTTCAGCCGCATGCGCTTGAGCAGCGGGTAGCCGTGCGACAGCATGGCCACGGCCTGGTCGTTGGCCGTGCTCGTGTCGGTGAGGTCGACGGTGAGCGGCAGGTTCTTGCCGAAGTTCCACTCAGCGGGCCGCAGGGCCGGGTTGTCCAGCGTGGTGTTGAGCGCGGAGAACGTGGGGTTGATGGCGGACACGGCGTCGTAGTCACCGGCCATCCCCTGGTAGGGCACACGGAGTACGGGCTCCTGACCGGAGGTAGGAACGAACTCGACCCAGCCGCCGAATAGCGTGCCCTCGGGCACACCTTCCGGCTGGCGCACGTGGACCGGGACGGTACGGCTGCTGTGCGGCCGGAGCGTGATCCGCTCCGGTCCTCCGACGCGGACCGCGGCGCCCGCGTCATCGGCCTGCCACTCACTGGTGTACGGCGGCGCTGCGGAGACGGCCGACCGGTGACCCACCTCGTACGTGAGTGTCTCTTCGGAGTCGTTGCGGACGGTGATCTGCCGGGTCACGCTCCGGCCTTCGAGGTCCTTGAGCGCCAGCTCCGAAGGTGAGGCGGCGACCTCGGCCCGCGTGACGGAGGCGACTGCCGCCGCCGCGTCGACGCGGCCCGCGCCCTGCTGGGCGACGGGCTGCGCGCCGCGTGACGGATCGCCGGTCATGCCGAGGGGTGTCGCCGTGTTCTGGAGAGTGGTGCGAAGTTCGCGGGGCGAGAGGCCGGGGTTCTTCTCCAGGAGCAAGGCGATGACCCCGGTGACGTGCGGGGACGCCATGGATGTGCCCGAGGCGACCCCGTACCAGTCGAGGGACTTCGGCATGGCGGACAGGATGTAGCCGCCGGGAGCGGCGATGTCGGGCTTGAACTCGAGCTCGTTGCCGGGGCCCCAGGCGGAGCCGTGGTCCATGAGCCCTGCGGCGTCCTCCTTCAGTGGAATACCGGCGTACGCGCCCCAGGAGAGCTCGGTGCCCGCCGGCTTGGCGAGGACGCGGCGGGCGTCCGCCTCGCTGATGCCCAGCACGGGGATGGCCGACGTACCGCAGCAGGGTGAGCCGGGGATGGCGTCCGCGGGCATCTGGGGGTCGTGGTTGACGGCGGCCACCGCACCGGCCGCCTCAGCGGTGCGGGCGAGGTCCATCGGGCGGCAGATCGTGCCGGTGCCGTCCCACTTCGCCGGGGTGAAGAGCGCTATCTTCCCGCGCAGACTGCCCTCGGGCAGCGGTGCGCAGCTCGACGGCATCACGGCGTAGGGAGCCGAGCCCGTCGAGGGGGTGTTGGCGCCGCGCCCGGACAGTGTGTAGGCGACGGGCCGCGTCTCGTCACCGAGCCTGAAGGCCAGGTAGGGGCTGCGGTCGCTGTATGTGCTGCCCACCGCGATCGCCTCGTCGGCGACCGCGGGTGAGGAGGCACGGAAGGGACCGGCGTATCCGTTGCCGACGGCGACGGCGACCGGGGTGCCGGAGCCGACGAGCCGGTCCACGGCGGCCGAGAGCACGCTGTTCGCACGGGCGCCGCCGGAGGAACCAAGGCTCATGTTGACGGCGTCCACGCCGTCGGCCGCGGCACGGTCGAGGGCGGCCAGGACGACGTCCTCGCCCGCGCCGCCGCCCGACCCGAACACCCGGTAGGCGCGCAGCTGCGCCGCCGGGGCGACGCCCTGGATGTGCCCGTCGCTGCCGGCCACGATGCCGGCCACGTGCGTCCCGTGTCCGGCCGCCGATCCCGCCGCGTCGTCGTAGGGGTCGGCGTCGTTGTCGGCGAAGTCGTGCCCGCCGACGACCTTCGCGTTGGGGAAGCCGCCGCCGCCGAGTGCGGGGTGGTCGTAGGCGATGCCGCTGTCCACGATGCCGACGGTGACGCCGCGGCCTGTCACGCCGTCACGGTGGACCTCCGGCACTCCGGTCAGATCGGTGACCGTGACGATCTCGCGCCCCGATGGCTCCTCGTCGGCACGGGTACGGCCTGCCGCAGCAGCACCGGCGTCCGCCACCGCCTTGCTGACCAGGTCCGCGGAGACCGGGGTGGGTGACTCGGGTGCCTCGTAGACGACGGGTTCGGACACCGACGAGACGCCGGGCAGAGTGGCCAGACGTGCGGCCTGGGAGGCGGGGAGCGTGACCGCGAGGCCGTTGACCACGTGACGGTAGCGGCGCACGACGGTCGCGTCGACGCCTGCTCGATCCGCGGCGGACAGCAACTCCCGCTGCGCGGAATCGACTTCGGCGAGAGCGGCACGGCGGTTGGCCGTCGTCCGATCACGTGTCGGGGGAGCGCTGTCGAGCGTGACGATGCGCGTCACCGTAGGGGCGGGGGCTGACGGCCCCTGAGGCGCGGCTGTGGCCGGAGTCGCGAGGGAGGCGAGGAGAAGCGCGGCCGCCAGGGCCGCGTGAGAAGCGTGCATGGCGCACATCAGAGCCTGCGGGCCGATATGGATCAAGCCCGGCGCCTGTCGAAGAAGCGCCAAGTCACGTTTGCGCCAAGCCCTGGCCGTCGGCAGGTTCCGACCCTCGGCGGCTCTTGACCGAAAGATGAACAGGGGGTTGTCTCCACCCCACTCGTGAAGTTAATCTCCACCCACCAAAACAGAGACGGCGGAATCCTCCGTCCCCTCCGCGTCCACTCCGGTTCCCTTCTCAGGACTCGCGTTCGTACCCGACGCACGGCACGGGGTCCCGGAGACCTGACGCCGCAACCCATGACCCGCCCGGCCCGCCCATCGGCGAGCCGACTCTTCGGAGGTATCTGTTGTCGTCTGCGAGCCCAAGCCGGAAGCCATGGTTCCGGCAGCTGAACCGCTCACAGTTCCGCGCGCTGTCCGCCGCATGGATCGGATACATGCTGGACGGGTTCGACTTCGTCCTGCTCACCTACGTCCTCACCGACATCGCGACCGAGTTCGACGTCTCCCTCGCGACGGCGAGCACCCTGCTGGTCGCGACCTTCGGATCCCGCTGGCTGGGGGGTGCCATCTTCGGCTCGATCGGAGACCGGTACGGCCGCAAGACCGCGATGGTCTGGTCGATCGTGCTCTACTCGGCAGGCACGTTCCTGTGCGGTCTGGCCTGGAGCTTCGCGGCCATCTTCTTCTTCCGCCTGATCGTCGGCATCGGCATGGCGGGCGAGTACAGCGCGAGCAGTACCTACGCGGTGGAGAGCTGGCCCAAGCAGCTCAAGAACAAGGCCAGCGCCTTCCTGATCACCGGCTTCGCCGTCGGTGGCCTGGTGGCCGCCCAGGTCTACGCGCCCGTGGTCGAGAACTTCGGCTGGCGCGCCCTGTTCTTCCTCGGCATCCTGCCGGTGTTCGTGGCGGTCTACATCCGCAGGGCCGCACCGGAGAGCCCCGAGTGGGAGGAGGCGACGAAGGACGCGGGCTCGGAGCACAAGTTCTCCGCCTTCGCGCTCTTCGGCCGCCGACGGCTGCCCGTGACCTTGATCCTGATCCTCGTCGTCTTCCTGGCCTTCTGCACCAACTGGCCCGTCTCCGGGCTGATGCCGGCCTACCTCCAGTCGATCGGCTACGACCGCGGGACCATCGGCGACATCATGTTCTACTCCGGTCTCGGCACCGTCATCGGTACGGCGGCCTCCGGTTTCCTCGGCGACCGATTCGGTACGGCACGTACGTACGCGGGTGTCCTGTTCGTCTCCCTGGCCTTCCTCTTCCCCGTGTTCGCCGTCGGCGCCGACAGCACCGTGATGCTCGTTGCCCTCCTCTTCTGCTTCATGGGGACCAACTTCGGCATCTCCGGGCTGCTCCCGAAGTACCTGTACGACTTCTTCGACGCCCGCACCCGTGCCTCCGGGCTGGGCACCGTCTACAACATCGGGGCCGTGGGCGGCGGTGTCGCACCATGGTTCGGCGCGATTCTGGGCGATGCCTGGGGCCTGGGTACGGCCATGGCCACCCTCACCGCGATCGGCGTCGTCGCACTGGTCCTGCTGGTGGCACTCGACGTACCCGGCCGACTGCTGCGCAAGCAGGCGGCGCGGGCGGCCCTCGAACTTCCCGAGCTGAGTGACGCGCCTGCCGTGGCAGGGGCGAGCGGACCAGCGGTCGTTGAAACCGACCAACTCCGAAAGTAATCTCCGCCACATGAGTGATAACACGTCAGAAAACTCCACCACCGCGAACGGGGGCGAGCGCCTGGAGAACCGCATCCGCGCCCTCCTGCCGAGCCTCAACCCCTCAAGCGTCCGCATCGCCAGGATCCTCCTCGACGACCAGGCCGGAGCCTCCCGCCGCACCATGTCGGAGCTCGCGGCGATGGCGGGGACCAGCGAGTCCTCGGTCGTGCGCACCACGCGGGCACTCGGCTTCAGCGGCTACTCCGAGCTGCGTCTGGCACTGGCCGCGGAAGCGGCCCGTGGGACCACGGAACGGCATGTCACCGGCGACATCACGCCCGAGGACTCCCTGTCCGACATGGTCACCAAACTGGCCGGCGAGGAGATGCAGGCCATCTCGGACACCGCGGCCCAGCTGGACACCGAGGTCATGGGCCGGGTCATCGACCTGTTGATCAAGGCCCGACGGGTCAACATCCACGGGTCCGGGGCCTCTGGACTCGTGGCGATGGACCTGCACAACAAACTGGAGCGCATCGGCTATCCCAGCCATGTGTACTGCGATGTGCACGGCGGACTCACCAGTGCCGCGCTCCTCGGCCGCGAGGACGTCGCGGTGGGCATCTCCTACTCGGGAGAGACCCAGGACGTCGTGGGGTCGCTGCGACTGGCCGCCCGAGCGGGGGCCACCACCGTGGCCGTCACCAACCATCCGCGCTCCCCGCTGGCGACGCTCGCGGATCACGTCCTGGTCCCCGCCGGGGCGGAGACGGAGTTCCGACCCGGCGCCCTTGCCAGCAGGATCAGCCAACTCCTCACCATCGACTGCCTGTTCGTCGGCATCGCCCAACGGACGTACGACCGGACCATGCGTGCCCTGTCTCTCACCCATCACGCGCTGCAGAGCCAACGCGACCCAGCGAGGAAGCACCGCCCATGAGTGATGCGAACAACGACGCACCCTCTGATGCCACGCCCACCACCGATACGTCCGCAGCCCGCCCGGCAGACTGTGTGGCCGCTGTCGACATCGGCGGCACCGGCGCGCGACTGCGGCTGAGCAGCGCCGGTACGGCGGCTTCCGTCGCCCTGGCGCAAGGACGGACCGTGTCCGCGACGGGCATCGACGCCGATGCTCTCCTGCGGGACCTCGCAAACTCACTGAACACCCTGCGCACCGCCCACCCGCACGCCCGTGTCGATGCCGTGGGGGTGGGTATGAGCGGACTGCTCGGCCTCACCCCGCAACCTGACGGTCTGCTCCACGGGCTTGCCGACCTGTTCGGCACACCACGTGTCGTGCTCGCCTCGGACATGGTCACCTCCCACATCGGCGCGCTCGGCATGCGGCCGGGAGCGGTCGTAGCCGCAGGCACGGGGGTCGTGGCCCTGGGCACGGACTTCGCCGGGCAGTGGCTTCGCCGCGACGGCTGGGGGCACCTCCTCGGCGACGAGGGCGGCGGGGCGTGGATCGGCGCCGCCGGCCTGCGAGCGGCCATGCGGGCCCACGACGGCCGGCCCGACGGTTCCCGCCCGCTCCTGGAGCTCGCGGAGCAACGGTTCGGCCCCCCGGCGGGAATCCCCGCACGGCTCTACCCGTACGGCGACGTCGCCGGCCGGATGGCTGCCTTCGCACCCGACGTGGCGACGGCGGCACACGAGGGCGACCTGGTCGCACGTGGCATCTGGCGCCGGGCCGCGGAACACCTCGCGCACACCGTGGTGTCGGCGCTGCCCGCCGATCAGCCTCCCGTCCTCTCCTGGTGCGGAGAGCTCTTCTCGGCAGGCGACCTGCTCATCGGCCCCTTCCTCGACGCGCTGCGCGCCGCCGTACCCGAGGCGCGCGTCGTCCCGCCCGCCGGCTCCTCCCTGGACGGGGCCGCCCGGTTGGCACGGCTGGCCGTGCAGGCACCTGCGGCGCTGCCCCACGCGGCGCCCTACATCCGCTCCCTGCTCCCCGTGGCCTGACTCACCCAGCAGCCCGGCCGACCACTCCCCGGACCAACCTCCGTACACACCGACCGCAAGGACTGAACCACCATGGACAGCAAGCGTTTCGCCCTCATCGGCGCCGGCCTCTTCGGCGAGCGTCACGCCCAGGCGTACAGCCGCTCCCCCTACGTCGACTTCGCCGCCGTCTGCGACATGCGGGCCGAGCGCGCCGAGGAGATCGCGACCACGTACGGCGCGGGCAGGGCGACCACCGACTTCCGGGAGGTACTCGCCGACCCGACGATCGACGCCGTCTCCATAGCCACCCCCGACCACCTGCACCGGGAACTCGCCGTGGCCGCCGCCGAAGCGGGCAAGCACATCCTGGTCGAGAAGCCCCTCGCGACCACCGTCGAGGACGCCGTCGCGATCGAGGACGCGGCGCAGGCGAACGGCGTCAAGCTGATGGTCGACTTCCACAACCGGGTCAACCCGATGATGCTCTCGGCCAAGCAGGCCATCGACCGCGGCGACATCGGCTCGCCCGCGTACGTCTACTCCCGGCTCAGCAACACCATGGCTGTGGCGACCGGCATGCTCTCCTGGGCGAGCCACTCGTCCGCGCTGTGGTTCCTCGCCAGCCACACCATCGACGCCGTCCGCTGGATGATCGACGACGAGGTCGTACGCGTCTACGCGGTGAGCCGCGACAAGATCCTGCGCGAGCGCGGTGTTCCGACCGCCGACTTCCACGCCGCGACCGTGGAGTTCGCCGGCGGGACCGTCGCCGTCTTCGAGTCCGCGTGGATCCTTCCCGACACCCACTCGACCGTGAAGGACCTCAAGCTGGAGATCCTCGGCGACAAGGGGGCCATCAACATCGACGGCTCCCACAACCGCACGCTGGAGCTCTACACCGCTGAGCGAAGCTCCTTCCCCGACCTGTACGCCCCGCCGACCGGCGAGCACCTGACCGGTTTCGTGCTCGACGCCATCGCGTACTTCGTCGACGCCGTCGTCTTCGACAAGCCGGTCCTCGCGACCGGTGAGGACGGCATCGAGGTCACCCGCATCCTGTGTGCCATCGAGGACTCGGTCCGCACCGGTATGCCGGTCGACCTCGCGCCGCGCGTCCGGCGCTGAGCTGATCACAGGGGGCGGGGCGGCCGGTTTCCGCTCTGCCCCGCCCCTCTGCCCTCCCCTCCAACTCACAGAGAACTGAGATGCTCCGCACCGACGTACCCCCTCTGACCGCCGAAGACCTCGGCCGCCTGGCCACCGAACAGCACCGTCCCGACCGCGCCGACATCGACCTGCTGCCCACCGCCGAACTGGTCCGTCTGATGACACGCGACGACGCCCAGGTGCCCGAGGCGGTGCACGCCGCGTCCGAGGACATCGCCCGCGCCGTGGATGTCGCCGCCGCACGGCTCGCCGCGGGCGGCCGGCTCGTGTACATGGGCGCCGGAACCGCGGGACGTATCGGCGTACTCGACGCCAGTGAGTGCGTCCCGACATTCAACACGGCGCCCGGCCAGGTCGTCGGGCTGATCGCGGGCGGCCCCGAGGCCATCACCCTGCCCGTGGAAGGCGCCGAGGACGACGAGGGCATGGCCGTCGAGCACCTGCGCGCCATCCGTCTGACGGCGCAGGACGTGGTGTGCGGTATCGCGGCGAGCGGCCGCACTCCCTACGCCGTCGCCGGGGTGCGCCACGCCCGCCGGGCCGGCGCCGCCACCATCGGTGTCTCGTGCAGTCCCGACTCCCCCCTCGGCCGCAACGCGGACATCGCCATCGAGGTGGCGGTGGGCCCCGAGTTCATCACCGGCTCCACCCGGCTCAAGGCCGGCACCGCCCAGAAGCTCGTGGTCAACGCGCTGTCGACGGCGACGATGATCCGGCTGGGGAAGACGTACGGAAACCTGATGGTCGATCTTCGCGCGTCCAACGACAAACTCCGCAAGCGCTCGCAGCGCATCGTCGCCCTCGCGACGGGCGCGGAGATGCGTGACGTCGTCGCAGCACTCGACGCCTGTGACGACGAGGTCAAGACCGCCATCCACGTCCTTCTCGCGGGCACCACGGCCGAACAGGCACGATCCGCCCTGAACGACCACGGTGGTTCGATGCGGGGCGCGCTGGGCGCACACGCACCCGCGGCCCCATGACCGTACGGCCCGTTCCCCTCTATCGCCGCATCGCGGAGAGCCTTCGCCGGGACATCCTCGACGGCTACCGCCGTCCGGGCGCGCTGCTGCCCTCCGAACGTGAACTGTGCCGAAACCACTCCGCGGCGCGCGCCACAGTGAGGCACGGCCTTCAGCTGCTGGTCGGGGAGAATCTGGCGGTGCCGGTCCAGGGCGTCGGCTACGTCGTCAGCGCGACGCACGCCAAACGCCCGGCCCCCGACCCGGACGAGCACGCCGTTCGCGTACCGCTCGCCCTCCTGAACGCCACGATCGAGGTGCTGGAAGCACGCGATCCGCGGGACGCGGCCCCCGGCGCGGCGTCCCGGCTGGCGGGACTGCTCCGGGCCGCGGCCCGCACACCCCAGCCCCTCACACCCGTCCGGTAGACCTCGCCCATTCCGTCAAGGAGCCCTGTGCGTACCGCACATCACGACCGCCCCTCAACCGGCCTCCCCCCCGCGGCGCTCTCCTCGCTCCGGGCCTCCGTGACCGACCCGGCACGCCTGCACACCGGCATGACCCGGCGCGCGGCGGCCCACGACGCCTCCCACTACGCGCTCACGCCCGAGGCCGTCGTCAGTGCCGCTTCGGCGGAGGAGGTGGCCTCGCTCATCGCCGCCTGCCGCGCCGCCGGTGTGCCCCTGACACTGCGCTCCGGCGGCACGAGCCTGTCCGGGCAGGCGTCCGGGCAGGGAGTCCTGGTGGACGTACGGACGCACTGGAGGGGCGCCGAGGTCCTGGACGACGGCCGGCGCATCCGGGTACAGCCCGGCATGACACTGCGGCAGGCGAACGCCCGGCTCGCCCGGTACGGCCGGCGCCTCGGCCCGGACCCCGCGAGCGAGGGCGCCTGCACGATCGGCGGCGTCGTGGCCAACAACTCGAGCGGCATGAACTGCGGAACCCAGGACAACTCGTACCACACCGTGGAATCGCTCCGGTTCGTCCTGCCGTCGGGCACCGTGGTCGACTCGGGAGCACCCGACGCCGACGAACTGCTCCGCACCCGTGAGCCCGAGCTGTACAGGGGTCTGGCTCGGCTACGGGACCGGGTCCGGGACGACGCCGCCTCCCGCCGCACGGTGGAACGGCTGTTCGCCATGAAGAACACCATGGGATACGCACTGAACGCGTTCCTCGATCACACCGACCCCGTCGACATCCTCGCCCACCTCATGGTCGGCAGTGAGGGCACGCTCGGTTTCATCGCGGAAGCAGTGTTCCGGACCGTGCCCGTACGCCCCCACGCCGCCACGGGGCTTCTCGTCCTGCCCTCCATCGCGGACGCCACTGACGCGCTGCCCGCTCTCAACGCCTGCGGGGCACGCACCGCCGAGCTCCTCGACGCGGCCGCCCTGCGCGTCTCCCAGCGGGGGGTCCGACCTGAGCCGGCGTTGCACGGTCTGCGCGTCGAACGCCATGCCGCGCTGCTGGTCGAGTTCGCCGAGGACACCGAACCGGAACTGGAGGCGGCCCTCGCGGCAGCGGCTCCGGTTCTTGACGCGCTGCCGTCGGCTCTCGGTACCGGCCTGACGCGCGACGCGCAGGCAAGGGCCGGTCTGTGGCATCTGCGCAAGGGGCTGTACACCGCCGTGGCAGGCGCTCGGCCGGCGGGCACCACAGCGCTTCTGGAAGACGTCGTGGTGCCGATGCCCGCGTTGACAGCCACCTGCGAGGGCCTCATCGGGCTGTTCGGGCAGCACGGTTACGGGGACTCGGTGATCTTCGGTCACGCCCGCGACGGCAACCTGCACTTCATGCTGACCCAGGGTTTCGACACGACCGCGGATGTCGACCGCTATGCGCGATTCACCGACGACATGGTCGACCTGGTGCTGGACGCGGGCGGCTCGCTCAAGGCCGAGCACGGCACGGGCCGTGTCATGGCCCCCTATGTGCGCCGCCAGTACGGCGACGAACTCTTCGCCGTCATGCGGGAGATCAAGCGCCTCTGCGACCCCGCGGGAGTGCTGAGTCCCGGTGTCGTCCTGGACGACGACCCCACCGCCCATCTGCGGCATCTCAAGATCGTGCCCGAAGTCGACGCGGAGGTGGACCGGTGCGTGGACTGCGGTTACTGCGAGCCCGTCTGTCCCAGCGCGGACGCCACGACGAGCCCCCGCCAACGCATCGCCCTGCTACGGGAGATCGCGCTGGCCGAGACCGCGGGCGACGAGGCGCGGCGCGAGGAGCTCGCCGCGGACTTCGACTACGCGGCGGTCGACAGTTGCGCCGCCGACAGTCTGTGCGCCACCGCCTGCCCGGTGTCGATAGACACCGGCGCGGTGATGAAGCGGCTGCGTGCCGAGCGGCACGGACCGCTCGCCGAACGGGCGGCGATCACAGCGGCTCGTCACTGGAGCGGGACGACGGCCGGTGTGCGCGCGGGCCTGTCCGCCGCCCATGCGTTGCCACAACCGCTGGTACGGGCTGTCGCCGCGGCGACACGCCGGCTGGGAGCGTCCGACCTGGTGCCTGCGTGGACCCCCGACATGCCGAGATCCGGCGTCCCGCGGCCGGCCGGCCGGGCGCCCGAAGGCGCGGAGGCGGTCTTCTTCGCCGCGTGCATCGGTTCGCTGTTCGCAGCGGAACAGGGCGCCGCCGGGCAGCAGGACGGCACCGCGCGCGCGTTTCTGACTCTGTGCGAGAGGGCGATGGTGCCCATCGCTGTACCGGACGGGCTCGACGGCCTGTGCTGCGGCACGCCCTGGCAGTCCAAGGGGTACGTGGAGGGCCACCGCGCCATGGCCGGCCGCACGCTGGCAGCTCTCTGGGAAGCGACCGACGGCGGTCGTCTGCCCGTCGTCTGTGACGCGTCCTCGTGCACCCACGGCCTGATGCAGCTGCTCGACGCGCTGCCGTCCGAGGAAGGCGGGCGTTACGCGCCGCTGCGCTTCGTCGACAGTACCCAGTTCGCCCTGGACACGCTGCTACCGAGGCTTCCCGCCCCGCGCAAACTGACGTCGCTGGCCCTGCACCCCACCTGTTCCACGGTCCACCTCGGCACCGGGGAAGCCCTGCGTTCGCTGGCCGAGGCTGTCGCGGAGCGCGCGGACGTGCCGGAGAGCTGGGGCTGCTGCGCGTTCGGCGGCGACCGGGGACTGCTCCACCCGGAGCTGACCGCCGCCGCGACCGCTGCTCAGGCGGCCGAGATCGCGGACGGTGACTACGCGGCTCACGCCTCCTGCAACCGCACCTGCGAGATGGGCATGACACGTGCGACGGGCCGCCCCTACCGGCACGTACTGGAGTTGCTGGAAGAGGTGACGCGGCCTGACAGGTAAAGCCGGCGTCCCGACAACCGGCCGAGGTGCCGTCATGCGAGGGCTGAGGAAGCCCCTTCACCGAAACCACCAGCCGTCTTCCCAACCTCTCCGGACCAGCAGGGGCTACCTCGGCCGAAGTCCTGGCGTGCCCTCGTCACCTGATCCGTCGAGGTCCCGACAGAGTCGAGTTGTACGCCCGTTTGCCATGTCGGGGCAGCTCAGAGGAGGTGGCAGGTGTGCCGGATTGCCCACCGGTGCCAGGTGTGAAACTTTGGATGGAGCCCGAAACGGGGCTTCCGGACGAGGGCGCCGTACCCGGTGTGCGACTAGACGGCCCACAACAGGAGGCTGGCATGTCGTGGTTGGTTCTTGCTCTCTCGGGCGTGCTGGAAGCCGTGTGGGCCACCGCTCTGGGCAAGTCCGAGGGGTTCAGCCGGCTCACGCCGTCCCTGGTCTTCGCTCTGGCTCTGACCGGGAGCATGGCAGGGCTGGCCTATGCGATGCGGGACCTGCCCGTCGGTACTTCATACGCGGTGTGGGTGGGAATCGGCGCGGTGCTCACCGTCCTGTACGCGATGCTCACCGGGGACGAATCGGTGAGCGCGCTGAAGGTACTGTTCCTGGCTTTGATCGTCGGAAGCGTCATTTCCCACCCTCATACGAACCTGGCCCCACGTCCCCGAGCACCGACACATCAGGGCGTCAAACGCCAGGCCCGGGCCGGATCGTGTCCGGCCCGGGCTGCCAGGCCCCGGGCATACGGCCCGGGAACCTGTCGAGGCGTCCGAAGTGGCTACGGGTTCTTCTCGATCTCGTAGCCGTACGGCTTGTCGACGTTCGTGCTGAAGAAGAGCACCTGCGGCGGACCGTCCTCGGCGACCATGAGGGTGGCCACCTCCTCGTCCGTCGGGAACGAGCCGCCGGCCTCGATCATCAGTTGCAGGCTGTCCTCGGCGACGTCGTCCTGCCTCCAGGTTCCCGCACCCGACACTCTGGTCGCACCGTTCAGCGGCTCGCTCCAGGTGAATGCGATGGAAGCGGCGGGAATCCCCTTCATGCTGAACCGGCCGTCCGCGTGGAACTCGACCCGGCCGCCGCCGCTCCCGGTCCAGACGCCCGGCAGTCCGTCGGTGTCCACGTCCGAGGTACCCGCGGTGGAACAGCCGCCCAGGATCACCGCGAGCCCCAGGGCCACGGATATGGTGGCGCAACGCCCTCTTCCCACCGACATAATCCCCATCCCTCTACTTGTAGATGGTCTCTTGCCAGCGGATCTCGACCCGGTAGCCGGCGAAGAATCCTCCCGTGTGTTTGGGACCATTGTTGGCGGCCTCCTGCCACTTGGCGTGCATCGGTATGAACGACTCGTTGTTGATGTCCGTCGTGGCGGTGTACTTCACCGTGAGCGTGCTGCCCTTGCTCTCGGTGATCGTGTACTTGAGGTCGTAGGACCCGAGTACTCCCTGGGCCTTTCTGTCATCTTTCCCTATGAGCAACCCACCGACGTCGGAAGCGTAGACACCGACAAGCTGGGCGAGGTTCCTGTTCTGCCCCTCGGCGTTCTTGGTGGTGCTGTACTTCGTCTTGCCACTGCGCACTCCTGCGTCGCGGAAGGTATTGGCCACGTACACCCGGGCGTCCTTCATGCTGGTGCTGTCGATCAGGTTCTGGGTGATCTCGTCGTCGCCGTCGTACTTCGCGTCCGAGAGCGTGACCGCCTGCTTCGAAGACTTCCAGTGGAAGTCAGCACCCCAGGCCCAGCGGAAGGCGAGCGACCAGGGGCCGTCGCTGTTGACCTTGCCGTCGCCGCCGTGCTCGTTGTTCACGAGACTGCCCGACGGCAGAGAGCACATCGCCTGTGCCTCCATGAACATCTTCTGCAACTTCTGCATCTCGGGGCTGACCGGACCGGTGAACAGCAACGGCATGGGGTCGGGGCCCATGAGCAGCGGCGGCTGCTGCACCAGCGGCAGGGTCGGGATACCGGTGTAGCCGAGCGGTCCGCTCCAGGAAGTGCCCGACGTGCCGGTGCTACTGGCGCCCCACAGCGGCGGGGAGACGGTCTCCTCCACCTTCTCCGCTCCGGTCGGGCAGTCCACGCCCATGGTGCAGGAGAAGCTTCCGAGGCCCGTGGGATCGGACAATGTGACGGGATTGTTCTCGGCGTAGCCGTATCCGGCGAGCGACTGGTGCTTCTCGGTCTCCAGCAGCGAGTCGACGCTGATGAACCGGCCCAGCTCCGCGTCGTACTCGCGTGCGTCGAGGTGGGTCAGACCGGTGGACCGGTCGCGTGTCTTGCCCAGGAAGGACCGGTCGTCCACCCAGGACCCGACGGCGCCCGCCCGCTCCACGCCGAAGGCGGTCAGATAGCGCTTGGTCACCGCCTGTGTGTCGGAGGCGATCGCCAGGCTGGAGGTGCCGTGCTGGTCACCGGCCAGGTAGAAGAGCTTGTTGGCTCCGCTCTCGTTGGTGCGCACGGCGACGGACAGCTCGGTCGATCCGTAGAAGCGTTGGGCCCAGAAGGTGCCGTCGCTCTTGAGGTGCAGCTCGGTGGCGCCGGCGTACAGCACCCGCTCACCGTTCTTCTCGCCGCGGATGAGGAGGTTGCCGTCCGCGTCGTAGAGGTAGTCAGTGGTGCGGGTTCCCTCCGAGAGTTTGGCGAGCTTGCCCTCGGCGCCCCATTCCAGCACCTGCTTCCCGGCCGCTCCCGGCCGTGAGTCCGTGTTTCCCGCGTCGTCGTAGGTGTACGAGCGCTCGGGCTGGGCGCAGTTGCCCGTGCCGCTGACGCCGGCGAGGGTGTGCGGCTGCTTGTCGCCGCCCCGGTAGCAGTAGGTGTCGGTGGTGTCCCCGCCCGGCTTGTGCTGGGTCTCCGTCTTGCGCTGTCCGGCCGTGTCGTAGGTGTACCCGGTCCAGTACGGCGCGGGTCCCGACAGCTTCGACGCGTCGCGGGGGTCCGAGCACTTCTGCGAGGAGGGGGTCCACGCCTCGGTCAGGCGGCGGAAGCCGTCGTAGGCGAAGCACTGGGCGTCCGCCTTTCCGGTGCCGCCGAGGGTGGTCGGGTCCGCGATCGCGGTGACGTTCCCCGCCTGGTCGTAGCTGTAGTTGAGGTCCTGCAGCATGTACGGGTGGGTCTGGTCCGTGACGTGGCTGCGGGTGACGCGGCCGGTGCCCTCCTCGTAGGTGTGGGTGACGTAGGCCTTCTTGTGCGCCTCGGTGTTGGCCACGCCCAGGATGAGCTGCTGCGGCTGGCCGAGGGCCGAGTAGTCGGTGTCGAGCAGGTAACCGGTGCTGCCGACGACGGACTCGACCTGTCCGAGGGCGGTGTAGCCGTACTCGACCACCTCTGACGGCAGCCCGCCGAGCGCCGGTTCCTTGGTGTTCTGGCGCGTCCCGTCGTTGTTGTAGGCGCTCGTGGAATCGATGGTCGCCGGGGCGCCCGCCTTGACCAGCGGGTCGTCGGCCGGCAGCTTGATCCGGCTGCTCAGCGGGCGGTCGAGCGTGTCGTACGCGAGGACCTCACGGGTGTACGCCTGACCGGCCTTGCCGCCGACGTACCGGATCGACGAGGACGGCTTGCCCTTGATCACCCCGTCGTAGAGGTGCTCGGTCAGGCGCTTCGCGTCGGTCTCGGCACCGTCCCAGGTGCCGGTGATCCGGCCGATCTCGTCGTACTTCGTCAGCACCGAGCGCTGTCGGGCGTCCGTGACCCGGATCGCCTGGTCGAGCTTGTTGTACCCGGTCGTCGCCCGGCCCTTGTCGGGGTCCACGGCGGCGGTCTGCCGGCCGAACAGGTCGTACTCGTAGCTCCAGCGCGCCTTGTCCGGACCGGTGAAAACGGTCGTCTTGCCGTCCAGGGAGTATTCCGTGGACGCCGAGGTGTAGGGCACGCCCAGGCCGCCCCCGTACGCGGGGTCGGTCGGCTGCTGGCCGGCGTACGTGCGGGTCTCGGTCTTCTGGCCGCGGGCATCGACGATCACCCGGTTCGCGGTGCCCCCGGCGAGGGCGCTCGTGCCGGTGGAGTCACCGGTGTGTTCGGTGGCCGTCGTCCAGCGCTTGACGCCGAAGAAGAGCACCGACCTCGACGTCTCCCGCTCGGCGCCGTCGAAGACGATCTCGGTCTGGGTGGGCGATTCGCCGTACTCCGCGCGTGTGTAGGTGCCGTTGGGCGCCGCCGCGCTGTCGAAGATGTCCGCGTGCGTCTCGTATGCCAGGCCTCGGGAGTCGTAGCGGGTATCCGTGAGCAGCCGGCCTCCCTGCGGGGTCGGCGACTGGGTTTGGAGCGGCCGCAGCAGCGCGTCGTAGATCGTGTATGTGGTGTTGTAGCTGACCCCGTCCTTCTTCAGCACCGCCGTCGAGACCGCCGACGGCTTGCTGTTGCTGAGTGAATAGCGGAACTTCTGGCTCGGGCTCTCACCCGCCGCCCGGTTGCGGTTGGGGAGCCATACGTCCGTCAGCCTGCCGACGGCGTCGTAGGTCAACTCCGTCTTGCGGGAGTTGGCGTCGTACGTGCGCAGCGGCACCCCGCGCCGTGCGTCGAAGAACGTCGACGTCTTGAAGCCCTTGGCGTTGGTGACCACGGTCCCGGTCAGCGGGCCCGCGGTGGTCGGGGTGTAGCCGGTCACCGTCGACTTGTCGTCGGCGTCGGTGACGATCAGGGCGCGTCCGAGCGTGTCGTAGGACGTGGTGCCGGTCTTCTGCCAGACGGGGGCGTCGGCCGCGGTGTAGGAGGTGGCGCGTCCCGTCCAGGTCGGCAGACCCTTGGAGGGCTTCTGCGTGGTGGACCAGGCGGCGCCGTCGTACGCGATGGCCAAGTCGGTCAGGACGTCACCGCGGCGGGTGGAGTCGGCGGGCAGGTCCAGGGACGCGTCGGTCGTCGCGCAGGTCCGCCCCACCGTCCGGGTACGCGAGGGAAGGCTCGTGATGCCGGAGTCGTCACTGCGTGCGAACCAGGTGCGGGTGCAGATCTCGTCGCCGCTCTTCGCGTCGTCACCGTTGTCCTGCACCTGGTACGGCATGCCGTAGTCGTCGTGGTCGGTGGAGACGGTCCGGGCGCGCCAGGACTTGGGGGCGGTCAGATAGGTGTACGTGGTGGTCTTCTGCGTGCGGACGTAGCGGGCCACGTGGTCGCCCGCGCCGGGCACGTCCTGACGCGCGGTCTCCTTCTGCCACGGCTGGTTGACCACCACGCCGATCGGGGAGTTCCCCGCGTAGGTTATCCGCTGTCGCAGCTGCCCACCGAAGGCCCCGGAGTCGGTCATCGTCGCGAGGTTCAGGCCGGTGACCGCAAGCGCGGGCGTGCTGACGGACTTGGTGGTGCCGTCCTTGTTGGGGTCCCCGTCCATGCCCTGGAGGTAGAGGGAGACGGTCTTCGAGCGAGTGGTGGCCTTGGCGCCCTTGAGAACGGTGACCTGCCGGTATCCGCGCCAGTCCGACCAGGTCCGCTCGTCCTTGGGGGTGAAGGGCGAGTCGCTGTAATGCCAGGCGGCTCCGCTGTAGGTGTACTCCTGTTCGACCGTGTCGTTCTGCCCTGCCGGGTCGGACGTCACCACGGCCACCACGCGGTACTTGTGGAACCAGTCCACGGACGCTACCGAGGAACCGTTGATGTTCCAGAACTGCGGGAAGCAGTTGCGGGTGTTGGTGTCCTCAGGTTTGCCGAGGACCTCGCTGCGGACGCACTCGGGCGCCGACATCGTGACGGTGGTGACCGCCCCCGTCTCCGAGGTGACGGTCGAGACGCGGGGCCGGGTCAGCGGAAGGATGTCGTCCGTGCCGTCCACGCGGTTGGGGCGCATGTGGTAGGTGAATCCGACCGGTTCGAACTCGACGGCCGTTCCCGTCTTCGCTGTGCGCTTGAGGGAGGTGAGCGTCAGGACCTGGTCGGAGGTGTCGCCGATGTCGCCGCCGTCCAGGTACTTCTGGGTCAGCGCCCAGGAGTCCACGGGGGTGTGCTCCGATGTCGCCGCGGACCAGGAGAAAGTGTTGACGGACGTCAGGCGCTTGCGGGTGAAGAAGGCCGGCGCCAGGGCTTCGCAGTCCGCGTCGTCCTTGGAGCACAGCGACTCGAACGGTACGTCCGGCCAGTTGTGCGCCGTCTCCTTCTTCAGGGTCGTGCAGTCCGCCGCGGTGCACCGCTCGCCGTGGGCGAAGGTGACCTTGGCGTCGGCGGCGTCGGTGAAGAGGGCGCCCTTGCGCAGCCCGTAGCGGATCTCGTTGAGGTATCCGCCGCGGATGTAGGAGGTGTCCGCCTTGTCGGCCTTGTTCTTGCGGTAGTAGTTGGCCTCCGCCGTGTACCAGTAGGTGGCCGCGTTCTCCCGGGTGTCCTCGACGTAGTCCAGGTTCCACCGCCACGCCTGGGTCAGGGAGCGCTTCGCGAAGGAGTCCCCGCCCGTGTACCCCGGCTCATCGCTGTCGTCGCCGAAGACGGGAGCCGTCCACACGGAGTTGGTCCGCTGGCTTCCGGCCCCGTCGAGCATGTCCAGACCGAAGACGTACTTCGTCCCGTCGCCCGTGACGACGGTCCAGTGCTCACCGTTGTCGTCGCCGTTATCCGCGCCCGTGGACCGGGTGACCGACGAGGCGTCGTCACCCTGCAGCCGCCACTGCCCGGTGGTCTTGTCCTTGACGAGGGTGCTGGACTTGCCGTTCAGCACCAGCCTGGCGTTGTCGTACTTCCAGCAGAGGTCGAAGACGTCCTCGTGGCCGTCCTCGTCGCAACTGCCGTAACTGCGCTCGACGTAGGACTCGGTAATGCCGAAGCCCTCGCCGACGGGGCTGCCCTGGTTGTTCGTGGTGGCGGTGCGGCCGTCCACGCTGCCGGAGTCGTAGGACAGGGACATGGTGGGCGTCGGTCCCGCGGCGGCGGAAGGCAGCTTGAGGTCGTAGTTCCAGGTGAAAGCCCCGGAACTGCTGCCCGCCGACCACGACGAGGACTCGGCAAGCTCGGTGGCGGAGTAGTCCCCGCTGCCCTTCGGGGACTCACCGGCGCCTGCTCCGGCCGCGGTGAGCGCCAGGACGGTCGTACCGGCGGCGGACGGCGTCCGGCCGGAGCCTCGCGAAGCGGACGCGGGCTTCGACGGCAGCGTCGCGGAGACCTGCTGCCGGTGCGCGTCGTTGTCGGATCCGAGGGGCGTCCTCTCTCGGCAGGCCGGCTTCCGCGGTGTGGTCAGCGCGCAGGCCGGAAGCTGTACGAGCTCCAGCCGGCCGGCCCAGCCTCCACCCACCGCGGAGGCGAACCCCCCGTACTCCACGGCCACATCGGCCGATCCGCCGGCCGGCACATCGGCGGTGAGCACCACTCCGGTGATGCCGAGCCGGTCGGCCGCCTTCTGGTCGAGGACGGTGACGGTCGACCGCACGTCGTCGGCCGCCCCGGCGTTCCGTGCGTCCCGTCGGGAGAGGGCCAGCGGCAGCCCGCCGATGACGGCCTCCGCCGTCCTGCCCTCCGCCGCCGGGAGCTCGGCCGTTCCCGGCTTCGGCCAGACGGCGTCACGGCGCTCGGTGGCCGCCCGCCCCGCCTGCCGGGTGTTGGCCTCCAGATCTGCCGCGACCTGCTTGCGGGCCTTCCTGCCCGCCGCCGTGTCGACGGCCCTCACCTTGCTGACTCGTTGTTCCTGTACGTCGGGCCGGCCGAGGCCGCGTTGGGCCGCTTCGGCGCCGGAAACCAGCGCCAGCGGTGCCACCATGCCCAGGGTCAGCGCGAGGGCCAGAGCTCTGGGACGGAGCCTCCAGCCCCCACTCCCCCGTCGTCTTGTGCCAGTGCCGAACATGTCCATGCACTCCAGTTCGAGAGGCCGGCTTCCCACCTGGGCGCCGGTCGTACGGCCGTCGGGCCGTGAGAGCGAGGGCGGTGTCGCGCCAGACGCGGCACCGCCCTCGACGATGGGGCGGTTCAGTCGCCCACGTGGGCGTCGATCTGGGCCGATCCGGCCATGGCGCCCGCCCACAGGCGGATCTCCGAGACCCGGGCCGGGAGGTGGTTCTTCCAGACGCCGCCGGTCTGGGCAGCGCCAACGGCGAGGTCCCCGGCACCCGCCTGTGCCGTGTAGGCCTTGTCGTCACCGTTCTGGTTGTGACCCATGTACAGGCTTACCGTCCCGGCCTGGGCGTCGAACGTCCCGGTCAGCCGGACCACGCTGTCCAGCGACACGATCTCGTCGGACACCACCGACGTCAGGGTCCCGTCGGCGTTGAGACGCCCGAAGTGCCATTTGCCGACCGGTTCGGTCACTTCCAGACCGGTCTCGAGGTCGAGGACGGTGTCCTTTCCTGTCATCTGGTACCAGAAGCCCCAGGACGACCCGCTCGCCGTGCGCTGCCCGAAGACCTGGCCGGTGTAGCCGACGCTTTTCGACAGCACCCGCTCCTTGTCCAGGGCGACGGTCGTCGTGGCGGTGAAGGAGCCGGTGTCGTCCAGCGGCGCCCCGCTGGACGTGGCGACGTCGTCCACACCGTCGAAGACGATCTCTCCGTCCTGGACAGCCGCACCGCCGGTCAGATCCAGCGTTCGGCCGTAGCCGGACGTGCTGTCCGTGACCGCCGTCCCACTGCCGTCCGCCGGCGACCAGTCGGCGACCAGTTCGGCGCCTGCAAAACCCTCCGACGTAAGCAGCCTGGCCTCGTCCGCGATCTCGGAGTCCTCCAGTCGGCGCTGCCAGACGGCGACCTCGTCGATCGACCCGTTGAAGTTCCAGTTCCGCTGACCGTTCCAGAGGTAGCGGCCCACGTTGAAGGGGCCGGACGAGGACCAGCCGCCGGGCGTCACCCGGGTGCCCTGGAGTACGCCGTTGACGTAGAGCTTCAGTTCCTTCGTGGCCGGGTCGTAGGTGCCGGCGAGGTGAGTCCACGCGCCCGTCACAGCCGGCGCCCTGCCCACGATGCCGAAGTAGGCCTGGCCGTTGTCCTCGTCCTTCTCCTTCACTCCGAAGACCCAGGAGTTGTAGCTGTTCTCGTACCACATGAGGAAGGAGCTGTACTTCGCTCCGTCCTGGGACAGCACGATGGCGTCCTTGTCGCGGGTGTTCAGCCGCGCCCATGCGGAGACCGTGTAGGCCGACCGGGTTTCCACGACCGACCGGGCGGTCGCGGCGGCCGCCCCGCTACCGTCCAGGGAGAGGCCCCGGTCCGTGACCGGGCTGGCGAGCGGCACTCCGTTCGCGTCGTGAGTTATCAGTCCCCGGCGACCCCGGTCGTCACGGACCGCCGCGCCGACGAGCGATGCGTCGTGCGCGGAACCGCCTGCCACGCTGTTCTTCGCTACCCCCGTGGCCTCGTCGAAGCGCCAGCGGGCGACGGGCCCCTCACCCGAGGCCACCAGGAAGTCAAGAACCTGTTGCTCGCCCCAACGTCCGAGTGCGTCCTTCGCCTTGACGTAGAGGCGCTGGGTACCGGACTTCACCGGGGTGATGGCGGCTTCGAAGATGCACGGGGAATTGGGTTTGCACACCGTCTTCCACGCCTCGCTCTCGGTGAGCCGGTACTGGAAGTCGACGACGTTGGTGTCCACGGCCGCCGGAGTGAACCGGGCCTTCGCTACGACTCCCGGCCCTCCTCCTGCCGCGCACGCGTTCGGCAGACACTGGGAGTAGGGAGTCTGCAGTTTCACGGTCGGAGCCTTGGGCGAAGTGGTGTCGATCTTGAAGTAACAAGGTGCGCTGTAACCGGTGTTGAGCCGGTTCGTGCCTCCTTCGTAGTACGAGAGCGTCAGGGCTTTGAGGCGATAGCCAACGCCCTCGGTCAGCGCCGTCGGCAAGCTCCTGGACTGTACGGAGAGATTGCCCACGTAGCCGGATGTCGGGCTGTCGATATCGGTCTGTGCCACTACCCAGGCGCTTCCGTCCCAGCGCTCGGTGCGCCAGCGGATCCGCAGATTGGCCTGGGACTCACCACCGGCCATGGTCTTCGGCTTGCCGACCAGCTGTGGGGTCGGATCGCTGATGACGTCGGGGTCGGCGGAGTTCGGTGAGCAGACCGTGCCGGTCCCCGAGGTGATTCCGACGTTCACGGGAACGGCAGGCTTGGCCACGTACTTGACCGACAGCACGGCGTCGTTCTTGAACCGCTTCCAGGCAGCCGTGTCGCCCTCGTCGTGGGCACGGAGCTGGAGGGTCAGCCGGGCCAACTTGCCGGCCGCGAAGTCACGCACCGTGGGGGTGAGGTTCTCGTTGGACTCGTCCGCATTATCGTTGAACTCGATCGCGGCGTCGGGAGAGTCGGGGTCGCAGAGCGATCCCCGGCCCGCGGACACGTGCCGGTCGACCATCAGGTCCCGCTCCTTCGGGCGGGAGGACCAGGTGGTGGACGCGGAGATGTTGTCGGTACGGACCAGGTCCACCCACCTCGGGTCGCACTGGAAGGCCCAGGGCTCGGTGACCGCGAAGGTCGCGTCGAGGACGTGCTTGCCCTTCAGCGAAGCGGGCGAGAACTCGAAATAGAGACGCTGGGTGTATCCAGGGCCGCAGTAATAGCCGTTCCACGTGCCGCACTCGCCGACGCCTTTGCCCAGGCCGTCGTCACCGTTCGACCAGTCGTAGGACTCGTATCCGTCGGAACGCAGCAGGGTCCGCTCGCCCTCCCCCCAGGTCACGAGCGGGTCGATGAACAGCGGAAAGGCGGACGGCTTGGTCCGGCTCAGCATGGCGGCGTCCGGCACCACGGTCAGCGAGTCCTTCGCGACGCGTACGTCCATGCGCACCACCTTGTCGCCCTGGCCGGGCTCGACGCCCTTGCCCGAGTCGGAGGCCTCCGGAGCAGCAGCGGTGCCCGCTTCGGCCGTCACCTTCGGGGCGGAACGGGTGCCTGCTTCGGCGGTCGCCTTCGGGGAGAGCGACTTCGCCTGCCCGGCGTCGGCCGAACCCGCTGAATCCCACATCTGGGCCGGCGGCGCGCGGAACACGGTCCGGCCCGTTCCGTCGACGGCCGTCAGGTTCCCGGTCGCACCCTTGCGGATGGCCAGCCCTTCCGTCCGCAGACCGAACGTCAGCTCCTCCAGTCGCGGGTTCTTCGCCGCCTCCGGGGTCTTCACCACCAGGACGTGCTGGAAGCTCTCCACGGTCGCGTTGACCTGTAGATCGACGTCAGGAAGGACATCGCGGTAGAGCGCGGTGGGGCCGTCGAGCACCGGTTCCGGCAAGGGGTCGGGCCAGTCGACGGCGAGGGAACGCCCCTGGTCGACGATGGCGGCCAGCGGTTTCGCCTTCCCGCCCCCCGAGAAGAACATGGCGGCGGCGGACGCCTTCGGACCGACGGTTCCGTCCTCCCCGCGCACCAAGGTGGCGTCCGGCTCCACCCAGCCGCCGGACTTCGCCGCGCGCACGGGCACGGTGGACTGCTCCAGCGTGAAGGTCATTCCGTCCGGATTCGCGAACACCGTCGAATAGGCGGTGCGTTCCCCGGTCACCTCGACGCGCTGCCCCGAGTCCTTGGCCTCCCGCAGCAGGCGCTCCTCCTCCGTCGAGGCGGGCGCCTCGGCCTTCCGCTCGTCGTCGGCCGCTCGGTTCTGGAGCGAACCGGCCTGGGCGGCCGACGCCGGCAGCGCGCCCGAGGCGATCGTCATGAGCGCCGTCGTCAGAACCGCCACCGCGGTCGAGCGCCCGAATCTTCGTCTTCCCCTATGTGTGGCCGACATATGAAGCGACCACCCTCCCCTGCGCACAGTGAGCCCCCCTCACGAAAACTTCACAAAGAATGCATGATCCAACCAAGATTGACCGAACTCCGTCAACGGCATGATCAAGCCACCGAGGCCTCCCGGGCGCGCGGGAGATCTGGTCGCGGAAGTCGGGTACGGGCTGCAGTGGAGGGGTACGCAGAGCCCACGGTCGCGAGTGTGAGGTTGTGTCAGCTGACGTCAGCGATGGCGCATTGATGATGAGGCCGTTCTTCAGCCGGCAGCCGGGCACCGTTGATGACGAAGTCCTGGCAGTGGTGGTGGAGGCGGTGGCCAGGACGCGGCGGGAGGTGCGGGGCAGAGCAGATCCCAGGAGGCCGAGACAGCCCGGTAGCAAGGCCGAGAAGGAATGGCCGCCGGAACGGAAGGCCCTCCGCCGGGCAGTCCGGTATTTCGCCAAGGACTACCCCAACCGCCGCCGGCTCCGGGTATGCCGGCCATTGCCTCGATCGACGGCGTCAACGCGCCGGGGTGGGCTCCGACGAGGTCGACGGACAGGCCATCCCCAACAGTTGGTCCACCGGCGGCAGCAACAATAGGTAAGCGCAACGGCATTGCCAGCAGGTGCCGTCCTTGCCGCAGCGATGTCGCCCTGGCGTCGAGTGTCGGGCTGGCGAAGTCGAGGACGCCGCCGCGCCCGACACCGGGCGCGCATCCCATACACGCCCACGACAGCCCCCGGGCCGGGGCAAGCGGACCAGACCTGCCATCGTGCACGTCCTGCGGATCCACGGATCCGCAGGACATCGACAGCCTGAGGCCCGGAGTCCGATGCGGACAAGGGCTCGAGCCAACCGCGGCCGTTCCGCCTGGGACCCCTGCCGCCCCCGGGATGTCGCAATCTTCGAACCCGCCTCCACTACCTCCGCCGGGTAGAGACCGGCCGGCCACCAGAGCCGCCGCCGGCAGGACAGACCGACCTCGCCGAGGCCGCAGCCCCGTACCTCGCTCCCAGCACACCGCACTGAGAGGCCGTGGGAGCGTTCACAACCGCCCCACGGACACGGCGCCGGAAAAGACCCAGGTCACAGCCACGTAAGGTTTGTCCCGCCTGCCCCGGAGCCACGTTCGCTGCACCTCCGTGCAGCGAACGCTGCACGCGAAACTCCCCCAAAAAACGCGTTTCCCCAGGTCAGAACGATTCTGCCTGGGGACGCTCGGTGGGGCGGGTGGGACTCGAACCCAAAAGGGAGACGCGTCTCACCTGCGGAAACGCGACAGAGGCGGACATTAACATCCTGCTGCGTCCCGCTCCGTCCTCCTCGATCCCCGGCGACCACGATGCCGTGCGGTACGTACCGCACGGCTACGGGGCACTCCCGGTGCCTACAGCAGGAGACGGCCCACCCGGCACACCCGCTGCAAGACAGCCAACCCCACGACTCACCCGTGGTGCATGCTGCCCGCTCCGATACCGCCTCTCCCCCTGTTCGGCACAGTCACGCTCTGCTACGAGCGGAGTCGGCCGAGGTGTCGCGCTCGGGAGCAGGATACCAGAGCCTCGCATAGTTCCGCGCTCTCCTGGATGGTCGTCCCGGGCCTTGTGCGTCGTCGCTGTCCGCCGCGGCCCCTCGCATCCCGCACGACGGTCCTGGTGGCACTCTTCCGGATCAGGCTTGGGCACGCTTTCTCCCCGACCACGCCACAGAGCGCGGCTGCAACCCTACGCAAGAGAACTGCCCAGTGGCACGGCTGGTTCCCCGGCCGGAACCTCGACCATCCTTACGCGAGGCTCTCCGCCACCGCGCGGAAGCGCTTGCCCGCCTCGTCGAGGTGGTCAGCGATGGACAAGGCGATCTCCCCAGGGGAACCGAAATCCTCAAGGGTCGCGGCGAGATTGGCTTTCAGGTCCAGGCTGACATTCGGCCTCTCCAGAAGTTCATCCACCGGGTACTGGCGGAAGCGCGGGGACGGGATGCGCCCTCGATGGTCGCTCTCGCCGGGCCGGTAGGCGGCGAGGAAGTCCGCGAAGTTGTCCTCCGTGAGGGGTCTGCCGGTGTCCGTGTGGTGGTTGTCGGTCCTGGCGTCATACACCCATAGCTCGCGCGTGGCAGGCTCGCCGGTTGGTCGAGGAACGGACTTGGTGAAGAAGAGAATGTTCGACTTGGAGTTGGTGCCGTGGAAGATGCCAGTGGGGAGCCGCAGCAGGGTGTGGACGTCGCAATTCTTGAGCAGGGCTTCGCGAACGGTGGCGGCGGCACCACTGCCGAAGAGGACACCGTCGGGGACAAAGACCGCAGCCCGTGCGCCCTGAGGCAGGGTGATGGCTAAGTGCTGGAGGAAGTTGGTCGGCAGGTCCGCTTTCTGCGCCCAGAAGTCGTCGCGCTGGTCGGTGTCGGGAACGATGTCGCCGCTCTTGAACGGGGGGTTGCAGATGGCCACGGTCGCAGCCACGTCCCGGTGATACCGGCGGGTTGCGACGCCCTTGGCCTTGAGGGAGTCGGCACGCAAGACCGGCGGCATGTCCGAGAGGACGCGTCCGGTGTTGAGCAGGATGTTCATAGTGGCGAACCGGCACATCTGGGCGTCGATGTCGGCGGCCGCGATGGCCGTCGAGTCGACGTACGTGCCGGAGGCGGCCATCTCCCGGTGAGCCGCGATGAGCGTGCTACCGAGGCCGCCGGCCGCGTCGATCACTCTGTCCTCGCCCGTGACGGCCAGCGCTTTCGCGACCACGGCGAGAAGCGGCGGCGGGGTGAGGATCTGCCCGGTCTGCCGCTTGGTAAGGAAGTCCTCGCGACACTCGGCGAGCATGGAGGAGAACGCCTCCCCGAGGGCGCCCTGGGGGACAGCGGTCCACTGGTACGGGGCGAACTCCTCGACGATGAGGCGTCTGAGCTCTGACATCCGGTCGATGTTCCAGGGCTGGGCGTCACAGAAGAGGACGCTCGCGGTGGCCCTGCGCAGGTCGACCGGGTTGGGCGCGCCGAGCTCACGCAATAGGCGAGTGAGGAAGGTGTGCAGGTCCTCGCCGTTGAGGTCGGTGAGTTTGGGCCAAGTGCCAGCCGGAGCGATAGGCAGTTTGGCGAACCGCCCGGGACGCAGGGTGTGCTCATGGTCGATCTTGAGGAAGAGCAGGTAGGCGATGTGCTCGACGAACTCGAGACGAGTCAGGGCCTTGGTGCTGGTCTTCTCCCGGTAGAACTTCCACAGGCGATCGGTTATCCGCCGGCTCGTCCAGTTGACTTCCTGCGGCTCCCTCGCCGCTCCCCGGCTGATGCCCCGCCCCACCGTCATGCTTCGCCCTGCCTTCCGTCGTGCCCCGAGCGGGCTTGAGCCTCATGGGCCCCATCGCACCGCTCGGGTGACGGCGGCCTACCGCTCTGGTGCTTCTTCGCCTTGGGTGATGCTGTCGTCCACGGCCTGTGCACTCGGCTTGAGCGCACGGGCTACTGCGGTGAACTGGGCCAGAGCCGTCTCCAGTTCATCCACGATCTCCTGGGCGATCACGTCGGGGGACGCGAAGACCGTGCCGGAGGCGGACGCGGACTGAAGCACCGTCAAGTCCAGATTGACCTTGTCGCGGGCGATCAACTCATCGTAATCGAACGCACGGAACCGTTCACTGGGCTTTCGCGCCGAAAAGTCGGAACCGCCGGAGTGATAGGCCGCGACGAAGTCGTCAAGGTGCTCACGGCGTAGCTGTCGCTGCTTGAGGGTGAAGCGCTGGTCCGTGCGGAAGTCGTAGACCCAGAGCTGACGGGTTCCGGGGCGGCCTCCGGAGCGCTGGCCGGTCTTGTCGAAGAACAGGACATTGGCCTTGACGCCGTTGGCATAGAAGATGCCGGTCGGAAGCCTGAGCAGGGTGTGCACGTCACACAGGTCGAGGAGGTTGCGGCGGATCGTGGTACCCACGCCACCCTCGAAGAGGACGTTGTCGGGCAGAACGAGGGCACCACGCCCGTTGGTCTTCAGCAGGTTGTAGATGTGCTGGACGAAGTTGAGCTGCTTGTTGGTCGTGGGCGCCCAGAAATCGGTACGGGCGGTGTACGCCTCGCCGGTCACCGAGCCGACGCCGAAGGGCGGATTGGCGAGCACGATGTCGTAGTGCTTGTGGATCGGCTTGGCCAGCGAGTCCTGGATAGTGATTAGCGGCTTGGCCTCGGAGGTGCCGATGCCGTGCAGCAACATATTCATCAGGGCGAGACGGGCGGTTTCGCGGACCAGTTCGTAACCGGTGATCGACCCGGTCTGGAGCTTGCGGCCCTCGTCGCCGTACAGCTCGTCCTCGTAGCGGGTAGCGATGTGCGCGTGCGCTGCGATAAGGAAGCCGCCGGTACCGCAAGCCGGGTCGGTGATCGTCTCGCCGATCTTCGGCTGGACGCAGTCGACCATAGCGTCGATGAGGGGGCGGGGCGTGAAGTACTGCCCCGCGCCCGTCTTGCGGTCCTCCGCACCACGCTGAAGGAGACCTTCGTAGGCGTCGCCCTTGAGGTCCTGGTTTTCGGTGGTCCAGGTGTACGGGTCGATCAGATCCTTGATCAGGCGTTCCAGGATGGCCGGCTCGTGGATCTTGTTGCTTGCCTTCGTGAAGACCTCGCCGAGCATCGTGCCACCACGCTGGCCGAGGTCCTTGAGGATGAACTCGTAGTGATCGAGCAGCGCTTCGGCGGACCGGGTAGTCAGGCTCGTCCAGTCGCGGCCCTCGGGGACGAGGGGGGCCTCGGGAACGTTGCGGCGGAATTTGGCGGGGCGCTTGGCGCGCTCGTCGGCCATTTTCAGGAAGAGGAGGTATGTGAGCTGCTCAACATAGTCGAGCGTCGAGACGCCGGAGTGGCGCAGCAACTCACAGTACGACCAGAGGCGGTTGACGAGGGTGGAGGTCGGGACCGAGACTGAAGCAACCGATACCGGTGCGGTGTGCTTTTCGTTACTCACGGCGGTACTCACAGGGGGAGTTCTTCCTGGCCCGAGGAGGCCGGCTTACTCGTGGTCTTACGCGGAGTGCGCTTGCGAGCAGGCTTGACAGCGGCCTGACGCTGGACGCGAATGTGGTCGAGGAGGGCGGAGGCGGGCTCGTCGGCGGGGTCCTGAGGGACGAGCGTGCCGGTGAAGGCGGCGTGAAGGAGAGCGCCGCGCAACTCGGTGGGCTGCTCCGCAACTTCATCCACACCCTGGTCCAAGGAATCAAATTCTGCCAATTTGACACTTAGAAATTCACACAACTGTCGTTGCACAGCAAGAGGGGGGACAGGGATGGGGAGCTCTCGGCATGTGGACAGCGCAATATTAAACTGCCCTGCTGTCGCGCGAGCCGTCTTGAGTAGCAAGCCGATCACATAAGGAGAAAGAAGGACGAGCCGCAGCCACTCGGGGAGCAATTCTGGACCTGCGCGAAAGGCGACAATCGCCTGATTAATGTTCCACTCGATGTGATCTTTCGGAACTACGGCAGTCTTCCCAAGAGGGGGGCCAACAATATTGGTGAGAACGTCCCCTGGGGCAACCCTGGACTTCTTGAGCTTACCTTCATGAACTACTCGATCAACGAAAGTGGGACGGATCGAAAAATCAACCCCATTACGCTTGTCGATATTGTAAACCTTCAAAAATGGAATTTCACCGAACCCGCTATGCATAAGGGAAGCCTCTGGAGTCGACCCCGAGGTAATGAGCGGGCAGACCTCTTGCGCTACTCGCCACTTCCAACCATGAGGCAAAGGAAGGAGATCGCCATAGGGGATCTTCTTGCTTGATTGTGCGCGAATTGCTTGGATGCTCTTAGAGCTCGACTCCTGATTGCGACCCAGGACATACAAGTTGAGGAGGGCATCTCGCAATGACTGCCTCAACGCAATGGCCGAGGAAACAGCTGCCTCTCCAGCCTCAATATGGGCGAGCTGTTCGTCCAGCTTCGCGACGATTCGGCGCTGCTCAGAGAGCGGCGGAACGACGACTTCTTCCTCGAAAATATCCACCTCTCTGACCGCAGGATAGCTAGCCCCGCGCTGCTTCTCTACGATGCGCGCAACAAATCCGTTCGACGTTACTAGGTGAAACAAAAAACGAGGCTCAAGCGCTTCCCCTGGCCTCAACACACAGAAACCCGTGGACGCAATTTCACCATCAAGGAATTCCGGAATCCAGGCGATCTTTTTCAGATATGGGCGAACCGTCGAGAATACTGTGTCCCCTACCTGGATAAGCTGCCGAGCACGACTGGGAGCGTCCTGGACCGGGATCTCTTTTGCAGCAGACACAACCAACTCACCAGAAGCGATAGATCCGATATCCACATATCGGAACGCTTCCTTGCCCAATTCCCCAGGATGAACCTTGACAACTGGTTCACACAGCTCCCGGAGTGCCGCCCGCCCCCATCCTTCCGGCAACCTGCTACCCGGCGCGCTCGCCACCGTTTCCCCCGCGCCCGAGTCCGTCACGCGCCCAGCTCCTTGTCCAGTTCGTCAATGATTTCTTCCGCCCGATTCGCGCCGAATTCGGCGAGGAATCCGTCCGTACCATTGCGTGTCGTGAACGGGGCGTAGTCAAGGTCGGCGGTGTCGAAGCGTACACGCTCGATGGTCGCGCCGACGATGTGGTCAAGCCACCATCGCTCGCGCTTACTGAAGCTGACACCGGACTGTTCCTGGCGGGCGAGCCAAGCCGCGTACCGCTCCCGTACAACCTCTTCGTGGGGGCGAGGAGCCGGAGCTCCGCGTTCAGCGCCGCCGGCGAGTTCGTAGCGCAGGAGGGCGAGGAGGTCGGCGGCGGTGCGCTTGGCGCGCTTGTGTACCAGCGTCTCGCCGACGTTCTCATACGCCTTCCAGAGAGTGTCCGGGGTCCAGGAGCGCGGCGGACGGGCAACGCTCCGCGCCACGTCCTGGAGGCGGCGCAGGGCGGCGGCGGGCGGGACGTCGGAGTCGGCGCCGAAGGCGATAGCCAGGGCCGCGATCTCGTCGCGGTTGTCGTCGATGTACTGCTTCCAGTCGCGGACGGTGGCCTGTGCACTCTCCTCGTCGTCAACGGCCGCGCCCGCCCGGACCAGCGCGTCACGGCTGTTCTCGTCGTACAGGATGTCCTTGGCGCGGCGCATCTCCAGGAGCCTCGTACGCAGTGCCGGTGCGGCGGCGAGTGGCTTCAGCGCATGCTCGATGAGGTCGCGGACCGCTCGTTCGGGGTCCCGCCCGACGCGCTCAGCCGCCTCCCGGGCTTCCATCTGCTCATCGGTCGAGACCGCCTTGACCATGCCGTGGACGATCTTCTTCAGCGGGACACCACCGCTGATCCGCTCAATCTCGGCGCGTTCCTCGCTCGTCATCTGAAGGTCGAGCTTGGCGAGGCGGGAGGCGAGCGTGGAGACCTCTTCCTCCTCGATCGTGTGGGCGGCGGTCTTGCGGAGCAGTTTCTCCAAGCTAATCTGCTTGTCGCTGTGACGCTCCAGCGGGGCCGCGTCGACCTTCGGCTTTCGTGTAACGCCGACTGCGTCCACCATGACGAAGCGGGTCTTGGGGCCCACCCCGGGTGTCACCCGTTCGAAGTCGGTGAGGGAGAGCGTCCGTGCGCCTCGGCCCTTCATCTGCTCGAAGTAAGCCCAGCTCTTGACGTCCCGCAGGAAGATCAGGCATTCGAGGGGCTTGACGTCGGTGCCGGTGGCGATCATGTCGACGGTGACCGCGATACGGAGCTGGGGGAGGTTACGGAAGTCGGCGAGCCGTTCAGCCGGCTTCCTTGCCGCATGCGTGATCTTGGTACAGAAGTCGTTGCCCTTGCCGAAGACGTCACGGATGACCTCGACGATCTCTTCGGCGTGATTGTCGTTCTTCGCGAAGACCAAGGTCTTGGGAACGTACATCTCGTCCCACAGCAGCGCGCCGGATTCCGGATCGCGTTTGGCCCGTTCCGGGAAGATCTCCGTGAACAGCCGGTCCCTGAAGGTCTGGATCACCGTACGCAGCTGGTCCTTGCTGATGATGCCGACGCCGACCTCCTTCGCGCCGTACTCGATGTCCTCGGCGATGTCCTCGTACCGCTGACGACGGGTCCGACGATCGCGGACCGGGACCGTGCCCTGCGCGATGACCCCGCCCTGGCCGGTTATCCGCGTCTCGATCTCATACACGGAAAAGTCGACGTTGACTCCGTCAGCGACCGCCTCCCGGTAGGTGTACTCGCTGACCAGGTTGCCGTTGAAGTAGCCGAAGGTCTGGGCGACCGGGGTGGCGGTGAGACCGACGATCGGGGCGTCGAAGTACTCCAGGACCGAGCGCCACTTGCCGTAGATGGAACGATGGCACTCGTCGACGACGATCAGGTCGAAGGCTTCGGGGGGGATGGTGGCGTTATAGCCGACCTCGATGTCGCCAAGCACGTCGTACGGCAGGTCCGCTTCTTCGCCCTCACCCTCAGGGGCCGCGTCGGGAAGATTACGGCCGGTGAGTTCCATATAGAGGCGCTGCACGGTGGAGATGACAACCTTCGAGGAGGCGAGCATCCCTTCCGCACCCAGCCGCTGCACGTTGAAGAGGTCGGCGAACTTGCGTTGGGTATCCGGGGTAGTGAAGTTCTCGAACTCCGCGAAGGCCTGTGCGCCCAGGTTGTTGCGGTCGACGAGGAAGAGCACCCGTTCAGCGCGTGCGTGCTTGAGCATGCGGTAGGAGAACGTGACCGCTGTGAACGTCTTGCCCGCGCCGGTGGCCATCTGAACGAGAGAACGGGACTGCCCCATGCCGTGCTGGCCCCTGCCGAGAGCAACAGAGTCCTCCACCCCCTGAACGGCGGTGATCTGAGCGGGGCGCAAGGGGCGCTCATCAAGTTCGGGCATCCGAAGCCGCAGCCGAGCGCGGTAGCTGGGAGCCTGCGGGTCCTCGTCGGCTTGGCGCATCCAGCGTGCCAGGGTACGTGGCTGGTGAAAGGAGAAGATCCGGCGCGTACGGGAATCCGGATCGAGAGTGGAGCGGAAGCGAGTCTCGCCGCCATCACTCACGTACCGGAACGGCAGTGGGGTGCGCCAGGCGACCAAGCGCTGCTGTGCGTCGGTGAGATGGTCGGCGTACCCATTGACCTGAGTTTCCGCTGCTGTGAGGTCAGCGCCTTCTCGCTTGGCCTCAATGACGCCGACGAGCTTCGCCTCTACATATAGGGCATAGTCGGCTCGGCCCCGTGCCGTGGTCACCTCACGTACGGCCACACCGCTGCCGCGCCAGTCACCCTGTACGTGGAGATTGAGGCCGGATGCGGCGTCCTGGACGTACCAGCCGGCCTGCGCCAGCATCTCGTCGAGCTTGAAACGGACCTGTGCCTCGGTCAGGGGCTCTCGGGATGCCTGCTCCGCGTTGTCAAGCAAGCGAGCGCGCTCTGCCACCGCAGCCGAGGCTGCGGCTGTGCTGGTGGCATCGGCGCGGTGCCGGTGAGCGCGCTCCTGGTCGGCCGCCGTCTCGATGGCCGCCAGCTGAGCCTGCATAGCGGCGACCTGGCGGGCCAACTCCTCGCGCTCGGCCTGGGCCTGGGCGAGCTCGCGCTCGGCAGCGGCTCGCGCAGCCTGCTCGACCTGCGCCTGTGACGCCTGATCCCGGTAGCTCAGCCGGGCCTCTTCGAGTGCCTTGCGGGCAGCGGCGATATCGTCCGCTAGCCGGGCGTTCCTGGCGGCCGGCGTTCGGTCAGGGCTCGGCGGTACGAAGGTGAACTGCTCCCGGGATCCGGTGAGCAGACGGTGGTACCAGACACCGAGGCGGAAGCAGGTCTGCAAGGCACGGAAAGCGTCTTCGGCGCTGTCGTGACCTTTGTGATTGGCGTCGTTGCCGAGTGTGCGGACCTCGTGGAAGGCGTTACCGACGTCGCCGTGGAGGTAGCCCTCCCGGTCCAAGGCTTTGAGACGGTCGAACTGAGTACTTCCCTCGACACGAACCCGGCCCCGGCTCACCAGCTCCTCCGCGAGGGCTTCGCCGAACTGCCGCGACTTGATCAAGGAGGTATTGGGGTCGTCGAAGACGTGGCTCTCAGCAGCGGCCCCGTAGGCCACGAGGAGCGGCAGGTCAGCCAGGAGGAAACCGAAGTTCCTGGACTGCTGAGCGAGGCGTACCAGTCTGGGGTCCACCGCAGAACCACCTGCACTCATGTGACCCATCCGCCTTCCATGTGGACTGCACCCGGCACTCAAGCCTCGATGCCGTCCACGTCTCTCATCAGTACGTCTGCGTGATCCTCAATGGACCTTACGGGGCAGACCTTCGTGTCGCTAAGGTTTCCTACGACACTGTGCGAAAATCGCGGCTACCTGTGTCCTTGAAGTCACCCCACCAGCGGGGCAGCACGACCGGCTGCCGATAGCTAGTGCAGCATCGGGTCTGCAAAACACGACGTTTTACGTTCCCCTCCCCCGGCACTCGGAAGGCCAAGGTCCGTCAAGGGCTGGGTACTGGTCACCACGTCGAGGCGATGGGGTCGTGCGTAGGAGGCCAGCGCCAGGGAAAACTTGGGCTCGTCGGCCGCCCTCCGCGCCGCTGCGACGAGATAGTGCAGCAGTCGCGGCGTCACTCTCATCCGGCCTTGAAGAAGCCGGAGATTGGCGTTGCCGTACTCCGCCTCCAGCCGGATCGTCTCGTTTCGGTCAGGCTTCTCGACCAGCCCCATCATCCTCTGCACTGGTCCCTCGCCGGTGCAGAGGATCACTCCGTGGCTGCTTGCCGCGCCGGCGTCAAAGGGTGCGGCCAGTACCGCGGGGATGGCTGACGGGGTCGCTGTGACGAGCACGAACAGCGCTGTATGGGTGGGTCCACGTTGTCAGCAAAGACCACGTAGAACTCCCCGGTGCACAGGTGTTCGGAACCGTTCAACACCGACGTGACATCGGCGTATCGGCCGCGTTGGGCGATGAAGTCGACTTGCAGGTGGTCGGCGGCTCGGGGCTGAGCCGGAAGCTGGTTCGTGAGGCTCCGGTAGCGGGCCAAAGCCCCTGGAGCGAGGACCTGGCGGGTCCAGTCGATCAGCGGCGTGTAGTACGGGTGGTGGACTACCACGGCGCGATCACTCCCAATGGCAGCGACCTCATCCACCATGTGCGCCAGGCCCGGCCGGCCACCGACAGGCCGCAGCTCCTTGGGCAGGTACGGTGACCAACTGCCAACGCGGGTGCCCAATCCCCCGGCGGCGATCACCACCGGTGGCACGGCGGAGGTTGACGGCCGTTTCATCGGTGTCCCCTTCGGGCCGGTCCCCCGAGCGATAGCGTCGGCGGATGCATACACGGGTGACGGGCATCGTCATCAAGGACGACAAGATCCTGGTGCTCAACCAGGACACCGACGGCCCCAGGACCTGGTCCCTGCCCGGCGGCAAGGTCGAGGACGGCGAGGCTCTGGAAGAGGCGCTGATCAGAGAAATGAAGGAGGAGACCGGCGCCGAGGTTGAAGTGGGCCGGTTGCTGTACTTGTGCGACAACACGAGTGCTCACGTCGTTCACATCACCTTCGAGGCCCGCATCGTGGGCGGAGAGATCGGAGCGGTCAAGGAGGGTGCGGACACGCGCCCGATCCGAGGCGTCGAGTTCGTGGCGCTGGACGATCTGCCCGACCGAGGCTTCAGTGACGTGTTCGTGAAGCTCTGCCGGGACGGGTTCCCGGGCGCGGGTTCGTACATGGGGCCGAAGTCCGCGATCGGCCTATAAGCCCAGCGAACTGATCAGCAGCCGGTCGAGTCCGCTTGGCGTGGTCCGGGCGGACTCGTTGACGGCGTCGACCCACTGATTGAGCAGGGGCGCGAGCTCCCAGGCTCCGAGCCGGGCGGCATCGGTGGTTTGGGGGTCGCGCACCAAGCGGACCCCAACGCCTCGTGAGAAACCCAGCAGGTAGCGCGAACGGACGGCTGACACCGCATCTTCGGTGCTCGGAGTGTTCCAGGCCGCGCCGAACAAGTACCGCTGCAAGGGCTGGGCTTCAGGCAGCGCAGGGCCATTGCCACACCAGAACTGAACGGTGCCGATCAGGTGGTGAATCTCCCGGTCGCCAAGGCCGGGTTCCATCACAGGACAGCTGTCGCCCACGGCATAGCCGCTGTTGTACGCCCGCGCGCCCTTCGTGGCGTCCAAGGCTTCGGCCCGGCTGGGCAACCGCCCTCCGAACCATGCTGCCGCGACGGCCGCCCGATCCAGGTGACCCAGTACGCGGGATGGGACTCGTATCCGCGGCTGACCCGCCAGCGCCGATCGACCGGGTCGTAGGGGAGTCGTCCACCACGTTCGTGGGGCATCGGGCAGACCAGGAGATTGGTGCCGAGCCGGGAGTTCACCGCACCGCCCGCGTGCAGCATGGTCAGCAGCTCGGCCATTTCCGCGTTGGTGACCAGCAAATTGCGCCACTGGGATCGCCCTACCGACCTGTAAGCTGGCTTGGCCGTCCGCTGGGGAGCAGGTTGGGAGCGGACGCGGTCGCTGGGCCGGAGCACGGGTTCGTGCAGCTCGTACTGATCGTCACCAGCTAGCCACTAGGTGACGGTCTCGGTCACTTCGGGGTCGAGCTGTTGGCGGGCCTGGGCGACAGTCTTCTATACCGCAGCGCTGACGAGGTCCACCACGCCGGAAGCCAATTCGGCGACCTAGGCCGTTTCGTTCGGATCATCGGGCGGACCAGAGGAAGATGCCCGCAACGTGGAGTCCTGCCAGGTAGATCCCGGCTGTTTTCTCGTAGCGGGTGGCGATGCCGCGCCACTGCTTGAGGCGGTTGATGCACCGCTCGACGGTGTTGCGCTGCTTGTACGCCTCGCGGTCGAACGCGGGCGGCTTGCCGCCCCGGCTCCCGCGACGTAGCCGATGGCCGCGCTGGTCTGCGGGAACGGGGATCACCGCGCGGATGCCGCGCTTGCGCAGGTGCTCGCGGATCGCGCGGGAGGAGTACGCCTTGTCGGCCAGGACCATGTCCGGCCTGGTGCGGGGCCGTCCTCGCCGTCGCGGAACGCGCAGACTGGCCATGACGTGAGCGAAAGCAGGTGCGTCACCGGCCTGCCCGGCGGTGAGATGGAAGGTCAGTGGCCGACAGTGGGCATCGGACGCGATATGAATCTTCGTAGTCAGTCCGCCGCGGGACCTGCCGATGGCGTGGTCTGCAGGTTCGCCGACTTGGGCCCCTTTTTACGTGCCCCTGCCGCGTGCTGGTGAGCGCGCACGATGGTGGAGTCGACCGAGACAACCCAGTTGAGGTCGCCTTCGGCGTCGGCCTGCGCGATCAGCGCAGTGAATACCCGCTCCCACGTGCCGTCGATGGTCCACATCCGCAACCGGTTGTAGACGCCCCGCCAGTTCCCGTACTTCTCCGGCAAACGAGCCCACTGCACCCCGGTCTGGAACTTCCAGGCGATCGCGTCGATCACTTCACGGTGGTCCCTCCACCGGCCACCTCGTTTCGGTGTCCGGTCCGGGAGCAACGGCTCAATTCGAGCCCACTGAGCGGCAGTCAACGACATGTATAGAGCAACGATCAGACGGCGAGAAGGAGACTGGCCGGCCTCATGAGTGCTGCGGGGCTCCGATGACCTTCTGTCCGATCTGTTCGGCAAGCCACTCCGCGAAGCGCTCCTCGTAGCCATCCCCGTCGTGGCGCCGAACGTGGACGAGCAACAGGTGCGTGTCGGCTCGGGCGTCGAGTTCACGAGAATCGCAGTTCAGTAGCAGCGTGACCTCGGCGTGCGTGCTCTCGCCATACAAGTCGCGTTCGGGTGCCTCGGGCCACGACAGTGAGGACCAGCGGATCTCAGCCGGGTGAGGGCCGATCACTGCAGCGAAATGATCCTCGATGCTCCCAGGAGGCTGGTCAAGCATCGAGGCGGTCAAGGGAAGATACGCTCGTGTGTCGGCCAGGTTGTCGGGAAGCTCACAGGCGGGAACCGAGCAGGTCAGGTCCGGGATGCCGGGCGGCGGAACGACAGGCGCGTCCACGTTCTCGCACGTGAACCACGCGTCCGGAAGAGCGTCACGCAGCCGCCCCACCTCGGCCACGGTAGGCACCTCGGCTTCCACCGACACCTCGGAGTAACGCTGGGCACCGAAGACCACCATCTGGCGAGCTACACGCAGGGCCAGATCAAGGTCGGGTGTCCGCAAGACGGGGTAAGCAAATGCCGTTCGACATAGGAAGACTCTGCCACGACCTCAAGCGAAGAGATTTTCCATTTCTCACCGCCCGACCCGGCAAGATCCAAACGACACGCCCTAGGTGTCCTTGCGTCCGGTGGTGGCGAAGGTGGCGTCCGCCGGAGTCGTGGCGCCAGCAGCATTGGGCGACTCGTCGGCCGGTTCCGGCATTCCGATACCGAGGAACTGGGTGAGGCCCACTTCTGTACGTCCGGGATCGCTGACGTGCTGTTCGTACGGGATGACCAGGCGGGGACGGCGGGACGGCTCGTCTCCGTCGGAGAGGGCGCGGGCGAGCAGCAGCGAGTTCACGACGATCAGCCGCCCCAACGCGGTGGCCGGGTCGGGGTCGTCCTGCGGAAGGAGCGGGGCGAAGGCCATGCGCCACCTGGGTGCGCGGGCCGTCGCGGCAACCTGCGCGTAGCGGTCGCCGTAGCGCCATCGGTCCCAGAGCCGACCTCGGGCGAACAAGGAAGCGATCCCGATGAGTGCCGGGGTAAGGACGACGGCCGGCGATTCAGGCAACATGCCCAGCACTGTGTCCGTAGCGAAGAAGAGATTCGTCTCCTTGACCAAGTGCCGGGGTTGCCCGTGCAGGTCACTGAGCGCGCACAGGAGATGGTGCCAGCTGAAGCCGCTGAGCCCGGTTCCCTGAAGACTCGGCGGCACGCGGTTACCAGGCGACAGCGGGTGTTCGCGGCCGAGCTGCTGGCGGAAAGGCTCGTTGTGCTGCGGCATTGCCCCGCGCAACGAGCCGGACAGCCAATTCGATCCGACCCTCTCGAAGATGCCGAGGGCGAGCGCTGGCCTTCCGTCCTGCTCGTTGAGGTGGGCGGCCAGGCGCACGACGATGCTACGGATAGTGCCGTCCGGCAGAGCCGCGCTCAACGCCGGGTGCGGCTTCGCGGGCGGTAAGGGTGCCGCGCCGGGGTCCGTCTATTCGTGACTTGTTGTCATAACCCGCAAACGTAGAGCCACTTCGGTCACCCACCCCTGAGGAAAACTCAGGGCTGAGTAACGCTCAGGGTCTGCATATGCCTATGCCGTGGACCGCTTGACGCTACGCAGCGGCCTGGGCTGGCTGAGGTCGGGCGCCCAAGGTCTGGCCCAATGCCCGTTCGACCGAGACCAGGATGACGACCCGCTCCGGGTCCGGGGCCGGCGTACGGCCATATCGCTTTCCGTAACGGGCAACCGCGTCCTCGACCACAGCCTCGTCGGTACACACCTCCGCCACCCCTTCGAGGGTGGCCCACCGGCCTCCGTCGACCTGACACAGGGCCACGTGGGCTTCGACCCCACCCGCGAGAATGTTGGCCACTTTACGACTCGATTTGCGGGTGATAACTCGGGCCACTCCAGCGTCGACATCCACCGTCACGCCGACGGGCACGACATGCGGTCGCCCATTGGGCCGCAGCGTGGTCAATGTGCACAGATGGTACTCATTCCAAAACTCCAGGTAACTGTCCGGCTGGGTGGATATCGCGTTCGACATGACTGAAAGCGTAAACGCCTCAGTTGCCCGAACTGCCCCAGAGTGACCGCAGCCACACCCCTGCCTGTCAGCCATTTTGTCCACTTCGCTGCCGTTTGCGCGGCCTCTCGCCTCACCTAAAGTCTCAGCTTGATAACGGAGTCACCTATCGACTCGCAAAAGTTGATCCGTTCACGCCAGACCATAAAAACGCAGTTCAGGGCCTCGTACGGGATTGAACAAGGTTGTTTTACGTCACTTTGACCGGTCGAAGCTACCTGCCATCTACACGAATCGATCATGTTCTTCAGGCCATGTCTTGTCTGAAGCGTCACGTACTGTCCAAAGAGGTTCCCGAGAGCTCCACAGGGCAGCCCCGCTCGGGGCGTCAGTGCGTGTTCGCGTGCGTGACATCCGAGCAGACGGGAAGCCCTGGATGCCCTGGCATCCCTCCCCCTGCGAGGGGGTTTGGTGGGGCGCAGGAGCAGCCGACTGCGGTCGTTTCCGGCGCCGGGAGCCGGACGTCATCGACATGGGCGCGGTGTCGCCGGGCTCGGGGGAGCCATCACAGCCGGTTGGAGGGATTACTCAGTGTGGTCGGATAAGAGCGGTCGAGACGCGTCGAAGCCCAAGATTCCCGCTCAGGACGGAGTCAACCGCCGTCGCCTTGGGCGCTGGCGTACAGCCGCGGCCCGGACGGTGGAGAAGGATCTGCACCAACTGATTCGGCGGGAGCTGCAAGACCTCGAGGTCACTCCCCCGCTCGACGTTCACGATCTTTGCGAGAAGCTGAGCCAGCGGCGCGGGCGTCCTCTGTTTCTGCGTGCAGCTCCGCTGCCCAAGCCCGGCCCCTCGGGGATGTGGGCGGAGTACGACACCTACGACGTGATCCTGTACCAGCAGGAAACGACCGAGCTGCACCAGGATGGGATCATCCTGCACGAGGTCGGACACATCCTCGTGGCGGAGAACGAGAGGGCAGCCGAGGATTTCGCCCGCGAGGTGGAGACGGATACGCCGGATACCGCCCCTGATGAAGACGCGGCGGCCGTTGACGTGGAGGGGTGGGCCACCCTACTGCCGGTCTTCGGGACTGAGGCGGTCAAGCGTGTCGCCCAGCGTTGCTCGTACGACGACGGCGAGGAGTGCTCCGTCGAACTCGTGGCGACGATCATCCTGGAGTGGTCGGCCCTGCTCGCAAACTCCACTCCTCCGGCTGATGATCCCGCCCTGCGCCGGGTCGAGGCGGCTCTTGGCGACCGGCGAGGATGGCTGTAACTCGTGGAACTCCTGCTCCTGGGGCTCCTGGCCGCACTGGTCTGGAAGCTCTATCAGTGGAAGCGAAGCCCGCATGACGCACCTCTTCGCTCGGTCACCCTCTGCCTGCTCTGCGCCGTGCTCTCATACCCCGTAGCGATGCCGGGCGGTGCGTCCGGAGTGGACACCGTCGCCGGCCACGAGACGGCGAAGCTGATCCAGAACGTGCTGTTGCTCCTGACGGTCTACTTCCTCATGTGCTTCTACCTCTACTCCGCTGCTGACGAAGAAGCGGGGCGTCGGCGGGCACGCAGGGAAGCCGTGCTTGTCGGGGTCGTCGCAGTCGCGATCACTGTGGCTGCGGTGTCGGTGCCGCACGAGGTCTTCTCCGGCAGCTTCAGCACAGCCGACATGACGATTCCCCAGATCGCGTTCTTCTACGGCGGCGCTGGCCTCTACCTCATGTATGCCCTCGGCATGGCGTTTCGGTGGACTCGCCGATACGCCCGCATGTCCCGACGCCCGCACTCCACCGGGCTCTGGATGACCGCCGTCGGTCTGGGAGCGATGGCCGTAGCGTGCGCGATTCGAGCCGTCATCGTCGCCGTTCGCTCAGCAGATGTGGACGTGCCACATCCTCTTATGGTGGCCGTGGCCTTCCTCTTGGTCGCATCAATCCTGCTGTTCGCCGCGGGTGTCACCTACTCCGGAGCCCGAGCGCGAATCTCCTCCCTACGACTCTGGCTTCAACACCGGCGTGCTCACCGTCGCCTCTCGCCTCTGTGGGAGTTGTTGGCGGAGGCGTATCCGGACAACGTGCTGAGGCCGGCATCCTCTGCTCCACTGGACCGATGGCGGGCCCGTGGCGTGCACCGGCGCTACCACCGCCGCATCGTGGAGTGCCGCGACGGCCTGGTGGACATCAGCCCGTACCTGCTGGACGAGGGTGACGACAGCACAGTCCTCAACATCGACTCCGCCGAGCTCGCCGCCCGGCTCCGCCGGGCCTCCGCTCGGATCGAGAAGGGGGTCCCCGCGCCCCGCCGCGCGGTCCCGCTCGCGATGGCGCTGGGGAGCGACCGCGAGTCGGACGTGAAACAACTGATTGCGGTATCCGACGAACTGCGCGCAGCCGCATGACCTCGCAAGATCAAGGAGTCACGATGCTGATTACCGGTGGACGAGTGCTCGTCGACTCGGGGACCTACCTGGAAGACGGTGCCGTTCTCATCGAGGGCGAGTCGATCTCTGCCGTCGGGCCGCGCAAGGAGATCGAGGAGCGGGCCGGGGCCGACGTGCCTCGATTCGAGTTCAGCGGAACTGTGCTGCCGGGGCTCATCGACGCTCACGTTCACCTGGCTTTCGATGGCGGACCTGATCCGGTGTCCACCCTCCAGGGCTCGACGGATGAAGCCCTGTTCGAGGACATGCGGCGCCGCAGCGAACTGCTCCTGCGCAGTGGCGTCACCACCGTCCGCGATCTCGGCGACCGCGGCGGACTGGCGCTTCGTCTGGCTGCGGAGATCAGCGATCGGCGTACACGAGGACCGAGGATCGTCTCCGCGGGCACCCCGGCGACCACCGTGGGCGGACACTGCCACTTCCTCGGCGGCGAAGTCTCCGGAGAAACCGAGATCCGCGAGCTCGTACGGCGCAACCTCGCGGCCGGGGCAGGGGTCATCAAGGCAATGGTCACCGGCGGCGGCCTGACGAAGGACGGCCCCAAGAGCCACCAGTCGCAGTTCACCGCGGAGGAACTGGCCGCCCTGGTGGAGGAAGCCCACAAGGCGGGCGTGCCTGTCGCAGCCCACGCCCACGGTGCCGACGGCATCGCCTCAGCCGTAGAGGCTGGCGTCGACACCATCGAGCACTGCACTTGGATGTCGAGCGATGGCCTGGACTTCCGGCCCGACGTCGTTCAGCAGATCATCGCGAAGGACATCACCGTCTGCCCGGCCGTAAGCCCGCACTGGCAGATGCTCCCGCGCTTCTTCGGTGAGGAGCGCGCCAACGCGATGTTCGACCTGGTGCGGCAGATGGCCGACGCCGGAGTCCGCCTGATCGCGGGGACAGATGCAGGCGTGCAGCGTGCTGGCTTCAACGGGCTTGCTCAGGCCCTGTCGTTCTATGCGCACCTGGGTCTGTCGAACGCCGCCATCATCGACATGGCTACGTCGCAAGCGGCTGTTGCCCTGGGCCTGGGCGAGATCACGGGGAAGGTCGCTCCCGGCTACCGAGCGGATCTCCTCCTGGTGGACGGTGACCCGCTCACGGATGTCTCCGCACTGAGCGGAGTCCAAACCGTGTTCGCCTCCGGTCTGCGCCACGAACTGGGGACACCGGAGCAAGAAGGTTCTCGAGCACGGTGGTGAGATCAGCAGCTCGGGGAGCTCCCAGGAACCGTCAGGCTTCTTCGTCCAAGTCGGTCCGAGGCAGGACGGTTCGAAAGCGTCGATCTCTGCTGCTGTAAGGCTGGGATGGGACTCACCTCCCCTCAAGTTCATGCAGTGTCACCGGTGCTGATTAATCATTAGCTCGAACCGGCCTCGTGTCCGCAGGTCAGGCGCTACGCTCTGAGGTAATGCGTGACGACGGGTTGCGCGATGGTGTGCAGGTGGGGGGAGCGTCATGGCTAAGGGGCAGAAGTGTCCGGTGTGCGGTACGCACACGGTGCAGCGGACGAGCGCCAACAAGATGCAGTGCACGAAGTGCAAGTCTCGTTTCGACAAGAGCATCTACGGCCTCTGACCTGGGGTGCGCGCCAGCAGGGTTCGCTTACTGGGCGAGCCCTAGATCATGCTTGTAGTCAGCGATGGCGAGGGCGGCCGCCGACTGCTCCTCGGGCTCGGGCTCGTGCAGCTCGATCCGCCCTCGGCGACAAGAAGTCGCTCGAAGGCGGAGTAGATCGTCTGGAGCATCTGGCCTGACCGCTTTCCCAACGCCTTGTAGTAGGAGAAGCCCTCACAGAGCGAGTAGGCCAGGGCCCAGTCGGAGGCTAGGTAGAAGTCGGCCTGCCAGGAGGACTTCAGTGTGTCCCACAGACGGCGCGCGATCGGGTGCCAGTTGCGGTCGGCGTTCTGCACCTTTGCAGGCCGGGCGACGCCGCGCGTCACGGAAGGGACATCGCCTCCCCTGCGCTCTCGGGAACGGGCAAGGACTGCCTCGCGGTTTGGTACGGGGCCGGGGATTGACTCGCTCCCTTCAGTCAACAGGTCAAGGGACTGAAAATTGCCTCGTCATGTACGTGTGATCATTGCCCTCTGTGTGCTTTTCCTCGCTGTGATCGTCAGCGTCGCTATCAACGAAGCGGATAAGCCGCTTAGCCATTGCCCCGGCTATCCACACTGCTAGCGGTTCTTCAGAACATGCCGCCGTCAAGAAGTGGGCAAATATCCAGGAGAGGAAGGCGACCAGGGCGAAGCGGCGTAGCCGTGTTGTCTTCTGGGAGCGGTGCCCTTCGCGGTGTGGAACACCGCCAGACGTGCTCCGACAGGGTGTCACCCGACTGCTTCCGATGTAGAGCGATGCCTTCGATCAGTCAGAAGGAGGCGATCCACACGAGCCATGCGCCAGTGAATACGGGCACCCCCTACATCAGGCCCGGATGGGCCTCCGTTCGCTTGAAGCGCTTGTCGATCCGGCGTCGCCGTGCGGCGAGCGCGAGGGCTCCCTCGCGAGAGGACTTGGCCCGGTGATGAAACCCGCAGAGCGCTCGTAGGCGCTGACTCTCGCTTCGCTGCGCTGGGGTTATTCACGAGACGTCCGTCAGTCGTCTCACTATGTGCCGAGGAAGGGTCGCGTAGAGCCCGTATCTGGGGACACCGGAGCAAGAAGGTTCTCGAGCACGGAAGTGAGAGTCAGCACACCGCTTCGGACCGGTGCGCTCGGTGACCGACCGGCATGCTGTCCTCACCACAGTCGGGGACATCATCGACTAAGCCATACTCCTGGACCGTCCTGGCCGGGAAGGGGCTGTGCTGACACTGTCGGTCGTCGCGCGGCACAAGCAGTTCGGCACTCGCCAGGAAGTTGACCCGGGAGAGGTGCGGGCCTGGGTTCAAGCGATCGGGGTCCCAAGTGTCTGCCGCACTTCTACTCTGCTGGGGCCCTAAGCGGCTCCACCGCGGGCGAGACCTCACCGTCGAGGCCGTTGACGACGCAGTACTTCTACCTGTTCCTTGGCACGGACGGTGTCCCGCACGCCGAGCCAGAACATCAGTTTGGCGTGCAGTTGACCCCGCTCGCCCATACGCCCTGACGATCACCAAAGTCCAGGGCGAACGCCGCCTGATGCAGCACTAGTTGTTGGTGCTTGGACCGGCCTTCTTGTCCAGCTCGCTGGCGAGGTCGTTCAGGATCGAGAGGACATCGGCCGGCAGGCCCTCGGGACTCATTCCACGGGCCCGGACTCGGCCCACCTTGCCCTGCTTGGCCGCCGACATGAGGCGGAGCCCTTCGTAGACCTGCCGGGCGACGGACTCGTTCGGCTCGAAGTACAACTTGGAGACGTCGAAGAAGTTGGCCAGACCTTCGAGGACCACGGGCATCGGTGCGTCGTCTCCACCCGTCCGCAGAGCCTCGATGCCCTCGGCCGATGTGACCTGGGAACCCGCGTAGGCATTCACCGAGTCCGCGATCTCCTGATCCCCCGGAGCGGTTCTGCCCGGGTAGGAGCGCTCCAGCAAGAGAGTGATCTTCTCAGCCAGTGTCCCCGGCACCTTCTCGCCCTCGGCGGCGTCCTCGTCAGCCTCTCCGAAAGACCGGTCCTGGGCGCGCTTCAGCTCGTCCGCGGTCACCCCATATGCAGCCGCTAGGAGAGGGACGTACCGGTCCTTGAGCCGTCGCACGCCCTGCTCAGCTCCAGCCACCGGCCCATCGCTCTTGGTCCCGATGACCGCCCGCGTCTCGTACCGGTAGAGGCCGGCGTCGCAGCGTAGGTCGGTCAGATCGGGCAAGCCGTCGCGCGGGAACAGGTCGTCCAGATCCCGGTTCAGCACCCTGGCGAGAGCAGGCAGCTTCTCTTGATCGGGTGTGGTCGCTCCCGACTCCCACCCCGCCACGGTCGAGTCCGCAGCACCGAGGGCAGCCGCCACGTCGGCCTGCGAGACGTCGGCGGCTCGACGTACCGCGCGCACACGTTCTCTGTCGAAACGGCGAGCTGGCATCGGACCTCGTTTTTTGGGTGACCCGAGGAAACCTCGGACTGTTGACTTTTGATGCGAACCAAGATAGCTTCATCTTAGCGAAAAACGAGGGGGTTCGCACCCCTCTCAGGCTTCGCCCACCTGCGGTTCCCATCGTGGACCGACTTGATGGAGACGGGCTACCGCGCATCACTCGGGCGCGGCCCCTCCCCTCAAAACGCCATCGACGCCCGAGAGTTCGCACCTCTCGGACGCCAGACAGCTCGTGATCCGCGGCCCCCGACAGGGGCGCTGGTCACTCGCACGGCCACTCCGTGTCCTTTCGCACGGCACGACGGAGCGGCGTACCACATAAAGGAGTGTCGCATGTCCCCTACTACGGACTGCAACCCGAAGGTGGAGATCCCTTCGGGCCCGGCCGAACGGCTGGCGGCGCAACTGGCGTCCATGCTGCCGGAAGCCGCTGTCGTACAGGTGCGTCTCCAGGGCCCCCGGACCCTGTGGCCCCACCTTGGACTCACCGCCGTGAACGACGGCGGACGCACCCTTCGCGTTCCTCGGGCGAAGGCGCTCACCATCGCCCGGTGGATCATCCGCTCGTTCCCTCATGCCGGATGGGCGGAATCCGGTGGGCACGCCTTCGACCTGCGGACCGCTGAACTGCGAGGGCTGGAAGCATGATGGCGGCGGTGGCACCGGCGAATGCGGGCCCGGCCCCGGACTTGCAGGGACTCGCGACCGTGGTCGGCCTCTTGGCTCAGGCCGGCGGTCTGGACGCCCTGTTGGGTAGTCAGGCTACGGACTCCCGCGACAAGCGACTGCACATCGGTTACAGCGAAGCCGCTGAACGGCTGAACATTCCGGAAAAGTGGCTCCGTGAGCGCATATCGACGCTCCCGCACCGGAAGTTCGGGAAGTTCGTTCAGTTCACGGAGGACGACCTCCACGCGATTTCCGATATGCATTTCGTCAGCCCTGGCGCAAAGGCCCAACGGGATGACGAGTCGGCACTGATGGCGCTTCAGCCTTCTAGGCGCTCTCGTAAGCATTCCTGATCTCCTCTCGCGCCCGGTTGCAACAATTCGCGGCGCTGCGAACATCGCGAGACACAAATGAGCACTGACATATTCAGCCTCATCGAGGCTGCGCGCCAGGGAAACTGGTTGCCCCTCATGGAGGAGTCTAAGAAGGCTCCGGGTAAGCACTGGGCCGAATCTGCCCGATGCGGGAATCAGGACATCAATATTTTCGTCCCTCTCGCAGACGGACCGAGAGAAGATCCCGAATTGGTGAAAACCAAGTTGGGAATCTCCCTAAACCGTCCTCGTAATCTCTGCGCGTCATGCCCGTTGGCCGTCGCTGCCAGGTGTCTGGTGGAATCCCTCAAGGATGACGACGAGTACGGAATCCGGGGCGGCCTTCTGGCTTCGGAGCGTTCAGAGCTGCGGCTTGCATGGCAAGACCGGGACATCGAAAAATCCGTAGAAGGCGCGCTTCGAGGGTGCACCGCTGCCTTGACCAAACCCGCCCGGGACGCCGTAATTGCGCGCTTCGCCACTGATCCCTCACTGGACGCTGCCGCCGTCGCTCGCGGCCTCGGGGTAACGCACGATTACCTGCTGAAGCTCGCCCGTCGCTACCGAAAGTCGCAGGCCGGGCGGGGCACGCCCTCGGTCCACGTCGTCCCAGACGCGGCCTGACGCTCCCCCCGAGGAAACGATTCTTCCGCACGGCGGACCCTGCGTTCACGGGAGTTCTCCCCATGCTTCAGAACAGCCCCTCCGGATTTCGGCGCGCAAATATCAGTGCCGCGATCCGTGAGATCGCACCTACAGCCGCACTCGTGCGGGTCTATCCCGAGCGCCGGTCTGTTACCCACCTCTTCGAATCGGACTTCTACCGCATGCTTATCGACCGCAGGACCGAAGAAGAAGTGGCGCGCATGGTCAGGCGCGGATTCAGCAAGGTCGCAGACTGGCGTCTTGCCCACGATTTCTACCTTCCTACCGAAACGCTGTACCTCACCCCAGAGCCGCACCAGCATGGCTACATCCCGGAGGACGACCACTCTTTCGGCCTTTCCTTGCGCCGTCGCATAGCAATAGTTGGCGGTGAGCACTGATGAGCGACATAGCAACCGAACTGATCTGGTCGCAATCAAAGTCGTGCAGGGGTTCACGCCTCGTCATGCTGGCCCTGGCCCGTGAGGCGGACGACGACGGCAAAGCCACGCTGACCCTGGACGAAATATCCACGCTCACCCGTCTTACGCCTCGCTCGATAACGAAGTGCCTCGGAGAGCTGGCAAAGCTCGGGGAACTCAGCCACGAGCGGGGAGGGGGAGCGTCCAACCCGAACACCTACTCGATACTGCTGTGCAGCAATGGCGTTGGCCGTGTCGGTTCAGAGAAAGAACTTCCTACTCCCAACCCTGAAGATTCAGAAGAGGGAACCAGGTTCCAGGAACTTCCCTCCCAGAACTCCGCTCCGGAAGCCGGAAGTGGGAAGTTTCAGCACACAGACTTGGAAGTTTCTTCCTCGCGCGTACGTGGTGGTAGTACTCCCTACGGGAGTACTACCACCACCAAAGAGCAAGCTAGCTTGCTGGGGTCACGTCGAGAGAACACCACCGCCAAGCAGGACTCGGTGAGGGTTCCCGACGGAGCCAAGGAGCTGGTAACAGCCATAACAAGCGCTGGAATGCTCGTCGGCTGGCGACTGACCGAATCGGAATGGGATCGGGTAACAGCTCTCGCAGCACGTTGGGGAAATGAACGGCTAGTCGAGATGGTGGCGCGGCGATGGAACGCCGACCGCCCGCCGCAGTCCGCCCGCTATCTGCTGCGTATCTGGGCTGATCTGCCCTCACACGCTCCCGCAGCAGCCTCCCCGGGGAATGTCGTGCCGTTGCGTCGGCAGTCCGGAGGCTGGATTCCCTTTCAGAACACTGCTGCCCCCAGCGCTTACCAGAACGGATTTTGATCATGGCAGATCCGGAACGCGCGGGCAGCGCCAGGTCGATGCGCGCAATGGAACGAATACTCGCTGCGAAAGGACTTCAGGTCGTGCCGGACACCGACCCCGCCGACGAGGCACCGGAAGAGAACCCCGGAGACCGCGAGTGGCACTGCCGGGCTCGGGCCGACTACGCCGTGAGCCGCTGGCAGAGGGCAACCCCTCCCCGGTTCCGTGACGCTGAGGCCACGCTGCCGAAGGTCATCGACTGGGCCGACCGGGCACTCACGGACAACGCTGCCGCTGGTGCGCTGCTCCTCACCGGCCTCACGGGGACGGGCAAGACGCACCAGGCGTACGGGGCCATGCGGAGGATCGCGGCCGGCGGACCGGACCGGTTCGAGCTGATCGCCGTGAACTCAGCGGACATGTACGGCAACCTGCGGCCGTCACAGGTCATGGGGGCAGCAGAACACGAGCTGCAACGGCTCAGCCGGGTTCAGTACCTGCTCCTCGATGACCTCGGCACGGCGAAGACTTCGGAATGGACCGAAGAGGTCACGTACCGGTTGATCAACTACCGGTACAACCACTGCTTGCCGACGATCATCACGTCCAACCTTCCGGCCCGCGATGAGAACGGCCCGGACCTGAGCGACTTCGTCGGGGCCCGCGTGGCGAGCCGTCTGGCCGAGATGGTCACGACCCTCGTGCCGATGATCGGCGCCGATCGGCGCCGTGGTGGGAGGGCGGCGTAATGCCCGTCCGCCTCCGCGGAGCGTCCCGCGATGCCGCAGCGTTGTCCACAGCCTGTGCATACGTCGGTCCTCGCAGCCGGTACGCGAACCCGTTCACAGCCGGGGTGCGGTCCCCGCTCGGTCCCCCGATGGACGCTGCGGAGTCGGTGGACCTCTTCGCCGCCACGCTCCGGGGCCCGGTCGGACGTCACTACGCCGCTCGCTTCGCCCGAGTCCTGCGCGGGCTCGACCTGATGTGCACATGCCCCCTTGATGCTCCGTGCCACGCGGACGTTCTCCTCCGCCTCGCCAATGAGCCCGGCGGCAGCACCGCACCCGGCACTACCGATCTTCTGGAAGGCCCCTGATGAGTCACCCGATCATGCTTGCTGCGGCCAAGCACCTCACCACCGCAGAGGAACGGCGCAAGAACGCTCGGGAGGCCGCGTTCCGCACCTGGGGTCCGAGGTCGATCACCGCAGCGTCCAAGTACGCACGCACCCTCCTGGGGGACGCCGCAGTCACGCTCGACTGGGAGGTACTGGGGCTTCTCAGCTTCGAGGAACACCTGCAAGCCTTCGCGTCGCTCGACACGACCGGGGGCCAGCACCTGGAGCTGTACTACACCGATCAGGGCGGCACGGAACGAATCTCGCTGCGGGTGTCGTGCGTGAGCTGCCCGAGTCAGCACGTGCACGAGGTCACGTCTTTGGAACAGCTCGGACGGCTCCTCTCGCAGACCCCTGCCTGGCAGGACATCAGCCCGCGCGACGGGGGCAACCTCTGATGTCACACGCGCACATAGACACGGCGGCGGGAACCGAACAGCAGGAGAGCTACAGCCTGCGCGGAATGACGGCCTGGGACCGCAGTGCGATCATCCTGCTCGGCGCGGCCGGCTTCGCCTTCTCGTACGACGCACTGCGTCAGATCGCCCTCGCGATCCACGCCAGGGAGACCTTGTCCTACCTCTTCCCGGTGTTCATCGACGGGTTCATTGCCTACGGCGTGCGGGCGATCGTGCTCCTTCGGCACCAGCGGTTCGCCGCACGGCTCTACGCCTGGTTCTTGTTCCTCGCGGCGACCGGGGCGAGCCTCGGCGCGAACGCTCTGCACGCCATCACGTTGAACGATTCTCCGCAGGCCGGACGGTCCGCGCTGCACCTTACGGACAGCGTCGTCGGTGTGCTGTCGATGCTCGCGCCGCTCGCACTGGCCGGATCGGTCCACCTCTACATTCTGATGGCGCGGACGGCTGAGCGGGCGGTCCCGGACCGGGCTGACACTGGTCCCGGACCGGTCCGCGAGGAGTCTCCGACGCTCGAACGCGTCACGGTCCAGCAGGGTCCTCGTCCGCTGGAAGCACCAGCATCGATGCCTCCGCGGCGGTTGACGAGCGGTCCGTCCGCGCCGCAGGATGCCGCCGCAGTAACCGTTGACCTGCGGAAATCCGAGCCCCTGCCCGACGTGGAACCACGTACGGAGGACGCTGCGGCTCACCCGTCCGCGGGAGCGGACGGAGAGGAGACGGAGGGTAAGAGCGCGGACGGACCGGGCGGCGGACCTGCGGACCACGCGCCGACCACAGCAGTGCCGGAGAGCATGAAGTCCCCCGGCCCCACGGCGGTCCCGACCCCGACGGACGGCGAAAAGCCGTCCGTCCCGGACGACTCGGAATGCCCCCAGGACCGGGAGGCGGACGACGACTGGTTGGCAGAGTTGCTGCCGATCGCGCGGGCGGCTACCGAGCGGGCCGGACGGACCAGTCGTGAGGTTGTAGGGGACGCCGTCCGCAAGCACCAGGCGATCAGCAACGACCGTCTTGGTGTGCTGCTGGCCCGGCTGAAGGAAGAGGACGACGAGGCAACGAGGACACCCGCCGCTGCCTCCACCGCCCTCTGGTGATCTCATCTCATGACGGGCCCGGGGCCTGCGGGGCTCGCGCCGTGCATGCCCCGGCCGGTCAGCTTGATCAGGAAGGAACGACGATGTGGTCTCGCCGACGCGACCGGGCGGAGGACGCCGTCCGCGCCGATGCCGTACAGGCAGCGTCCGCCCTCACGGTTCACCTCCAGGGCGGCGGCAATCTTGTGCCGGTCCAAGCGGACGGCCTTGCACTTGCGGCCGGTGAAGTCGCCTTCGCGGACGTGGCGTGCTCCGCCGCCCGCTTCTACGGGACAGAGGTCGACTACCCGACCTCGGCCAGCGGGTATTTCGAGGATCACCCGACCTTCGGCCGGCGGTGGGTGAGCAACGGTCGACTCGACGCCCGTCGGCGCCAGGAAGCGGAGGATGCCGCCCTTCCGCAGTGGCGCGATCACACCGCCGCCCGAGTGGTGCTCACCTCAACCGGGGTACGGCTCCTGCCGCTGAGGGCTCGCGAGTGGATGCCGTTCGACCACGCCCTTCTGACCGGAGTCGCTGCTGAGCCGTCCGCCGTCGTCCTCTCGTACAGCACGTGCGCACCCCTGCTTCTTTCCGGCCCGGCCGCGCCGTGGCTCGGCGTGGCGATTGAGCACCTTCGCCACGGGGCCGCATAGGGCCCGCAAAGCCTTCCCCCGAGCGAAAGCCGGAACTTAATTCCTGGAATTAAGTTCCGGCTTTTTTCGTGATTCGAGTTGTCCGCGAACCCCTGCAAGGATTCAGGCACGGCCAACGCCACAAGGCGTTTTCCGGCCGTAGAGATCTGCTCACGATCTCGCCCGAATCACGGAAGGGGCTGATGGCCTTGATATGAGTAACGCGCCCGTCAGCTCAACCGTCTCGCAGATGCGAAACAAGATCGAACTCTTCCGCAGATGAGACAGGCAGATAGAGCTATACGCTCCGGCCTGCTTTGCGATTTCCCCGGCATTCGCCGGTAAAGCCCGCAGGAGGAATCCCCCTCCTTCCTGCGAAGGAGCGGCGCGGCCCCCAGTCCCCGCGGGACCGCGCCGCTCGCACTTCCGAAATCTCTTGCACCAAGGTTGTGGTTCCCGCATGCCTCGATCCACCCGTTTCATACCCATATCAGCTGCAATAGGTGTGGCTGGTTCCCTGACCCTTCTGTCGACCGGCTGCTCCACCTCGACCAACGACGCCTCCGCGGCCTCGACCGTGTCCGCGCAGCCGCACTCCGTCTCGGCGGGCATCCCCGACACGGCCACGCCGCACAGCAGCGCTACCTCCTCCTCGTCAGCTACCGGACTCCCCAAGCACGTTGAGCGGACGGCGCGGGCCTTCACTACGGCCTACACGGAGCACGATGCCCGCGACGGTGCCGACAGCTCGTACGCGGATGCCGGCGCTCGGGCAGCCCGGCTCGCCTCGGGGGAACTCGCTGGCGTGCTCGCCCAGAAGCGGCCGAGTCAAGACGCCGCCTGGGCCGCCCTGCGGGCCGAGAAGGCACATCAGACGGCCAAGATCACGTCAGCAGTCGTCCCCGACGGCGCACCTGCGGCAACGGCCTCCTCCGCTCTCGTCCGCGTGAGCTACACCCTCACGACCGCCCCGAAGTCCGGTCACACGCGCAGCAGTAGCGAACAGCTCGCGCTCCGCCTGGAGCACACCTCCATGGGCTGGCGCGTCACCGCCTTGCCCTGGGCGTGACGGGGCCGCGATGAACAAGGGCACGCAAGCTGGCCTGGGACTCGTCACGGCCGGGCTCATCACCGGTGTCGCCATGCTGACCACGTTCGGAGGGGCCGACAGCGCCTCCGCGCAGGAAGCCGGACCGGGTGGCGGCATCACGACGGACGCTCCCGTGCCGGGCTGGGTCCGTGAGCTGATCAACAAGCACGCGGGCGAGTGCCCGCAGGTCACAGCCTCGCTCCTGGCGGCTCAGCTCTACACGGAAAGCCACTTCAACTCCGGCGCGACGTCACCCGTCGGCGCTCTCGGGATCGCCCAGTTCATGCCGGGGACCTGGGCCCAGCACGGCAAGGACGGCGACGGCGACGGAGTCAAGGACGTCCGCAACCCCGCCGACGCCATCGCCGCGCAAGCCGCGTACGACTGCACCTTGGCCGACGAGGTCAAGAAGGTGCCGGGCGACTCGACGGACAACATGCTGGCCGCGTACAACGCGGGCGGCGGCGCGGTGATCAAGTACGGCGGCATCCCCCCGTACCCCGAGACCCGCAACTACGTGCGCAGCATTCGCGCTCTGGCCTCGAAATGGGCCGACGCCGTCAGCCCGGACGCACCGGCCGGCAAGGACGCCGCCCGCGCGATCTCGGCCGCGAAGACGGCCCTGGGCACTTGGTACCGGTGGGGCGGCAGTTGCGTCATGCCGTACGAGGGTTTGGGCGGCTGCGACTGCTCCTCGCTCACCAAGATGGCCTGGTCAGCGGCGGGAGTGAACCTGCCGCGCACCACGTACGACCAGGTCCACGCAGGGACTGCCGTCAAGGCCGTCTCCCAACTCGTCCCGGGCGACCTGCTGTTCAGCGTCCCGGGCAGCGCCGGCCCTGAGCACGTCGGCATGTACATCGGCGGCGGCCAGGTCATCGACGCACCGCACACCGGGGCTCAGGTGCGGATCAAGCCGCTCAGCGACTGGAAACCGCAGATCATCGCGATGCGGCACGTCGGCTAATCACGCCAAAACATCCCAAACCACTCCTCACAGCACCAAGGGGCTGAACCATGCACAACCTCCTTTCTGCCGCTGCCGATCCCTCCCTGCACACGACCCTCGCCGCCGGAGCCGATGTTGTGTCCGGCGTGAAGCCGGACTGGGGCCCCTTCGGGAAGCTTGGCGGCACGGCGAAGGTCATCCTGGGTGTCATCGCCGCCGTCGTCCTGGTCGTCGGCGCCGGTGCCTTCCTCGCCGGTGTCGGCAAGTCGAAGGGGTGGTTCGGTGAGGGCCACTCCACGATGGACAGCTCGCGCGGCAAGGGCATGATGGTCGGCGGCCTGACCTGCGTCTTCCTCGTGGCCAGCTTCGGCACCATCTTCGCCATCACGTACGGCATGGGTGTGTGACCCATGCCTATCCGATCCCGGAGGAACGTTTCCTCCTCGAAAGCCAGCGGAGCGCGCCGCTCGTCGGCCAAGCTCTGGGGCATCGTGGCCGGCGGTGCGGCCGTGGTCACTGCGGCCGGGGTGGTCGTCAGCATGACGACGGGCACCCCTCCGGCCACGGCACCCTCCGCGTCGGCACCCGCCCACTCGGCTCCGCAGGCGAGCGGGGAAGGCATGCGGGAGCTCCACGGCGTCCCTGTCAGCTACCCGCACACTCGATCCGGTGCCAAGGCGGCAGCGGCCAACTACACGACGATCAACGGGAGCTCGCAGTTCCTCACGGACAAGGACGCGCGACACCGTGCGGTGGCAGTTATGGCGGCCAAGGGCTCGGCTGATGCGGCGGTGAAGAAGGCCGACCACGCTGCCGAAGACGCGGTCGGCTCCCTGCGGGGCGACACCTCCAAGGTCTCCGTCAAGAAGACCGTCGCGCGTACCGGTGTCCTCTCGGCGCATGTCCTGGGCTTCGACGCCCACGGGGCGATGGTGCGGCTGTGGACGACGACAGTTCGCGGCAACACGGCCGGGCACGCGACACCGAAGACGGGCTTCCACTCGGTGACGGTCACCCTCACCTGGGAGTCCGACGACTGGAAGCTGAAGGACAGTTCGGCCTCGACGGGACTGGTCGCTCCGATTGACGTGCGGCAGGCATCCAACGTACCGGGCGACTTCTCGGACTACGTCCCGGCCGCTGCAGAAGACCCCGTGCTGAGCGGCGCCGAAGACCGAAGTGGATTCCCGGCACCGTACGGACACAACGAGCGTGGCGCTCGTGCCGCTGCCGTCAGCGCCACCATGCTCTACGGCGACCCTCGGTTCTTCACCGATGAGGACTGGCGGCACCGGATGCTGTCGGCCACGGCCGCGTCGAGCGTGCTGCACTCGGTCACCTCGGACACCGACTCGACGGCTCGTCTGGTCATGGAGAACCGCGGTGTCGGCGCGGACGGGACGACCGCCGACGGCAGCGAGCTGATCACGCGGACGGCGGCGCTCGCCACCCGCTCGATCTCCTACTCCGACCAGGCCGCGAGCGTGGAGCTGTGGACGGCGTCGGTGGGGGGCGTCGCCGGGAAGGACGAGACGCAGCGCCCGCAGGTCGCCTTCCTGCGGATGACCGTGGATCTGGTCTGGGAGGACGGCACCTGGAAGACGACGGCCGTCACGCCGTCCGAACCGCTCGTGCCGTCTCCGCCGGCCATGCAGGAGGCGGCCCCGGCCGACAGCTTCGCGGACGTGGGGGGTGCCAGCAATGCGCCTGCGACTGCGTGACGACGCCCCCGGCCTGCTGACCATCGAGCGGGGAGCCCCGGGCCGCTGGCGCCGCCGCCTCCAGGCGGTGGCGATGGTCAACGTGATCGTCGGGTTCGTGTTTGTGCCCTCGGCGGTGGCCAATCCCTTCTGCTACATCCCGATGGTGTGTGAGGCGAAGGCGGCTATCGACTTCGTCAAGGACCCGCTGGGATTCCTGCTCCAGAAGCTCACCGAGGCGAACATCTGGTTCCTGCGCAAGATGCTGGAGCTGATCCAGAACACCACGAAGATCGACCTGACGAGCCCCGGCTTCCTGAAGCAGTACGCGATCATCTTCGCGGCCTCCAGCCTGCTCACCGTGGCTCTCTGGTTGATCGCCGTGGCCAAGCGAGCGATCCGCGGAGTCGCCCTGACCACCGCCGTGTCCGAGGCGATCGGCTTCCTGCTCCTCCAGTTTGTGGTCAACGCCATGACGCCGGGCGCAATCGCGCTGCTGATGAAGGCCATTGACGAAGTCACGGCGGTCTTCGAGCCGTACGCGACGAGCAACTTCAAACCGTTCCTGGAGAACATCCTCAAGGTTATGGCTGCCAACCCCACGGAGGGCGTGGGACAGCTGCTGGTCGTCAACCTCATCATGATGTGCGGCGCCCTGCTGATGTGGATCGAGCTGCTGATCCGCAGCGCGGCCATCTACGTGGCCGTCGCGCTCGGGCCGATCGTCAACGCCGGGCTGGTCGATCGCGATCTGTGGGGCAAGTCAAAGAAGTGGTTCGGCGCCATCTTCGCCATCGGCCTGAGTAAACCGATCTTGTTCGCCCTGCTGGGCCTGGGCGGCGCGATCCTCAGCGACACCTCGGGGAGCATGTCCGACGCGGTCTCCAAGACCCTGGTCGGCGCGTTGATCCTCCTGCTTGCCGTCTTCGCGTCCGCCACGCTCTACAAGTGGGTGCCCGCCTTCGGCGACGAGATGGCCAGTCTCCACCACGACCGGAAGAGTGCACAGTCCTCCGGCCCGGCCGCCGCGGTCGACGGCCCCGCCCAGCACGCCAACAGGGCGATGGGTGCTCGTGTCCAGGACTCCTTGGTCGGCGGCTCCAAGTCCGCTGGCGCCGAGACCGCTGGCGCGAAGATGGGCGGCGGAACTGCTGTGGCCGGACCGGTCGCGGTCGGTGCCGCCATTGCCAAGGCCGGCGTCGACGTGGCGAAGAACAAGGCCACCAGCTCCCCGGGCGCACAGGGCACCGACGCCGCAGGCGGCGGCAAGGCCGAACAACCCGAAAGCCAGCAGGGCGGCGAGGACACTGCCGGTACGTCCGGTGCACCGGCCGCCGCTAGTCCCCAGGGAGCGACCTCCGACCCGGTCGTCGGCTCTTCTCCGGACTGGTCCTCGGCCGGTGGCCACGCCTCGGCCGGACGCGCACCGGGAGCCAATGGGGCATCGGGCACAGCACAGCCGCCCTCCCCGCCGTCAACCGGCACGGGAACCTCGGGCCCGACACCGCCCGCTTCCCCCTCCTCCGCATCAGGAACCACCTCGGGCTCCGGGCCCTCCGTCACGCCCGCGCCGCCGTCGCGGCCCTCGGGCGGCCAGGCACCCGGACGACCGAACCCCAGCAAGGATCAGTGACCCTCCATGTCGACTCGTACGTATCAGTTCGGAAAGCACCGCCCCACAGGGCTGGTCGGCCGCCGAGACCTCGGCGAACAGGTCGTCCTCGGCGGCGGCGCCGTCACCGGCATCCTCTTCGGCTACCTCTTCAACGGCGTGACGGCTATCGCCGCAACGTGCCTGGTCCTGCCGATCCTGCTCGCCCTGGTCATCGTGTACGCACCGTACCGGCCCAAGGGCACGTCCCAGCGGCGCACCCTCTACCGCTGGTGGCGGATCAACCGCTACCACCGCAAGGCGCTCCGCCGTACCGGCGGCGTGTGGGTGTCCCCGGCTGTCGAGGCCGGCGTGCATGCCAACGGCACACCCCCGGACGCCGCTCTTGTGGAGCCGGAAGGCGTCACGGGCATGACGTGGGTGCCGGTTACGGTCCGCGGTCAGCAGGCCGTGGTGGTCCTCCAGCCGGAGGCCGGGTGCGTCACAGCCACTCTGGAGATCGCCTCGCCCGGCCTCGGCGGCAAGGAAGTCGGTGAGCAGATCGTGGCCCTGGAGCGCTGGGGCGAACTCCTCGACGCCTTCGGGAACCTCGAAGAACACCCGGTGAAGCGCATCCAAGTCCTGGCCCGGCAGATGAAGTCGGACCCCTACGCCCACCAGCGTTACATCGCGCAGCGCGACGAGTCGGCCGCGACGACAGACGCCCCGCAGTGGCTGAAGGACTCGTACGACGTACTGGCCAACGCCGTCTCGACCAGCGCCGAGGAACACCGCTACTACATCACCATCCACGCCCGGTTCACCCGCGACCTGGCGGCCGAGGGTGCCGCTCGCGGTACTGGTGACGAAGGAGTCGCCGCCGCCATGGCCGCGTACCTGGATGAGCTGTGGTCCCGTGCGGAGGACGCCGACCTCTCTGTGATCGCGCCCCTGGACGAAGGGCGGATGACCGCGTTCATCCGCAACTCGTACGACCCGGATCACGCCATCTGGGACACCGATCTCCGACAGGCGCACGCCTTCCCCCGCAACGTCGACGTCCGCGACGGCGCCCACGTCGCCACTCGCGCGGCAGGTTCCACGGACAGCTGGTACCACGCCACGGCCGCCGTCGTCGGATGGCCCACGACCCCTGTCGGCCCCGACTTCCTCTCGCCGCTGCTGATCGGGATGCCCGACGTCATCCGCACCATCTCGATCACGCAGCAGCTCGAACCCAACGACAAGGCCGTGGAGCGAATGCTCGCGGAGGACACGAACAACCAGGCCGAGATCGACCGCGACCGTAAGCGCGGCAAGAACATCGACCCGCGCGACCAGATCGCCGCCAGCGCTACCGGATCACGCGGCATGACCCTGGCCTCCTCCGGCGCGGCTGGCTCCGCCGTCGTCGGCTACACCACCATCTCCTCGCGCAGCGCCGAAGAGCTGGAGCGCACCAAGCGCACCACCGCCTCCCGCGCCCGCAACGCGCACCTGCGGATCGAATGGCTCGACCTCGAACACGCCCGCGCCTTCGCCACGACCCTGCCCCTCGCCGGAGGCATCAAGTGACCGACCTCCTCGACCTCGCCCCGCTGTCGCCGATGCACGAGACGGTGCGCCGCCCCCTCTACACCGAGACGACCACCAGCCAGGCCCTTTACCTGCCGATCGCCCCGCCGACCCTCGGCACGGCGGGCGCGATCATCGGCCGGGAGCTTTACTCGGGCAAGGCGTTCATCTACTGCCCGTTCTCGGCGTTCGGTGACGGCCTACCCGGCGGCAACATGATCGTCATGGGGGACACGGGCCGGGGTAAGTCGGCTCTGACCAAGACGTACGCGGCCCGGCAGATCCGCCTCGGGCGTCAGGTCGTCGTCCTCGACACCAAGGAGCAGAAGGAGCGCGAAGAAGGCGAGTGGGCCGCGCTCGGCCGCTCGCTGACCGGCAAGGCCCCGGTGAAGTTCGCGCCCGGCGGCGGCCGTGGTGCCTCGTGCATCAACCCGATGGATCCGGCCATCGCGGGCAAGCGGCAAGTCGAGCTGGTGCGCACGATCGTTGAACTCGGTCTCGGCAAGGCCCTGGACGAGTTCGCCGGCTCTGCCCTGAGGATCGCGATCCGCAGGGCCCACCAGCGGGCGGGAACACTCGGCCGGACCCCGGTCCTGGCCGACGTCTCCGCCGCGCTGCGGTCCCCGGAGGAGTCCGACGCGACGGCCAAGAAGCGTACGCGGGACGAACTTCTCGGTGACGGCCTGGAGGCGTCCTACGTCCTGGACCGGCTCTGCGGCAGTGAACAGGACGACACCGGCGACCTGACGGGCATGCTCGACGGCCCGACCAGCCTGGGCGTGGACCTTGACGCCGACATGATCGTTTTCGACCTGACCAAGGTCCCGTCCGGTGGCGTCGCCATGACCATCCTCGTCGCCGTGATCTCGGTCTTCCTCGAAGAGGTCTGGCTGCGCCCGCTGTGCGAATGTGGGACGGAGCCGGGGCAGCACGACCGCGTCGTGGTCGACGCGAACTCCGGGGCCTGGGAGCTGGGGCCGAACCCCGGCTCCGGCTGCCGCCGCTACACGCAGCGCAAGCGCATCCTCGTCTGTGAGGAAGCGTGGCACATCCTCGGGACGCCCCAACTCGCTTCGCTACTGGAGAAGTTCCTCAAGTTCGCGCGTGGGTACGGCCTGTCCTGCATCTTCATCGTTCATCACTTGTCGGACATCGACGACAGCTCGGAGACCCAAGCGGCGCTGAAGATGGCCGACACCATCGTGATCTACAGCCAGAAGAAGGCGGAGGCGGAAGCGACGGTGGCCCGGCTGGGTCTGCCGTCCTGGACGGCCGAGCACATCATGCGTCTGCGCCGCGGGATCGCCCTTTGGAAGGTCGGCGAGGTGATCTACCCGGGCGTCCAGCATTTGTTGGTGGAGGCCGAGCAGCACTTGTGCTTCTCCTCCGGCTCGATGACCGACCTGGCCAGCACCTCCCCGGACACCGAATGAGCGGATACCACCACCTCTCCGCCGCCGACCCCGTCCACGCAGATCGGAACGAGCCCTCGCCATGACCGTCACCACCGACCACACCACGCTTCCCGCTGACGAACGCGCGGTGCGACAGGACATCGACCAGCTGCACGCCGAAGCACTCGACCTCGCCCGGCGCACGAAAGAGCTGGCCCTCGTGCTGGACCACGGCGACTACTCCGCCGCCGGGGGCCGCGTACGTACGGCCGTCGCCCACATCTGGCGAGCCGCCGAGGACCTGCACAGCGCTTTCCACACCGCGCCCCCGCGCTGTGCCGGGCCCGATGCGTCGATGTCGCGGCTGTGCGGCCGGCGGATGCGCTACCTGGCGGCCGGCGTCGCCCGGAGCGCCGATTAGTGGACATCCTGCCCGGCGGAATCTCCCTGGCCCTGTACGCCGTGACGGCCGTGTGCGCGGTGGCCTTGGTAACGCTCTGGTTCCTGCTGAACCGCGGACGGCGCAACGCCGGATTCGCGAGCAAGGGACAGCTCAAGCGCCAGATGTCGGCCAAAGCAGTCTTGAAGGCCACTGAGATCCGGCCCTCCCTCACCAGCGACGACAGCCACCCCCGCCGCGCAGCTGGGGTGAGCTTCGCGAAGGACCGCGCCGCCGCTCGCTGACCCTCCCTCCTTGTCGCCCACCTCGCTCCGGAGTACGTCATGCACCACCCCCTCGATCCTCACGATTTCGGCTACTCATTGGGTACCTCGCAGCGCCCGAAGGGCGTCGACCTCTGGTCCCGCGCCGACAAGGCATGCCGGGTCATCGGTCCGATGGGCAGCGGAAAGACGATGAGGTTCTTCGCCCCGCTCGTCCGCAACTGGGCCGGGCCGGTCCTGGCCACCTCGACCAAGCCCGATCTGGTCGAACTCACCCTCGACGCGCGGCAGCGGGAGGGCCGGCCCGTCGCGGTCTTCGACCCGCAGAACATCGCACCGAGCCTCCCGCGCTTCCGGTGGACCCCGATCAACGGCGCCGCCGACACGGAGGTGGCGATGATGCGCGGGAAGGCGTTCGTCGCGGGCTCGCGCACCCCCAACGGTGCGGCACAGTCCAGCGAGGGCAGCGCCTTCTACAAGGGGCAGGCGTCCAAGATCCTCGCTGCCTTCTTCCACGCCGCCGCCCTCGACGGCGCCTCACTCGACTGGGTTCTGCGGTGGGCCCGCAAGCTGACCGACCCGGCACCCCCGGCATCCTCAACGCTCACCCGGGCGCCGGCCCCGGTTGGGCGGACATGCTCCGCACGGCCACCACCGGCGACAGCCGCACCGTCGGCAACACCGCCTCGACCCTCGACGCGGCCCTCGAACCCTTCATGCACCAGTCGGTGATCGACGCCCTTCAGGGAGACGGAGAGGACCACACGGACTTCGGCGCGTTCCTCGACGCTGGGGGCACCCTCTACCTCCTCGGTAAGGACAGCGAGGTGAACAGCGTCGCGCCCCTGACCACCGCGATAGCCGAAGACCTTCTGGATTTCGCGGAGGCACACGCCCTCGCGTCCCCGGCCGGGCGGCTCGACCCCGCACTCCTCGCGGCCTTGGACGAGGCGCCGAACATCGCGCCTATCCCCTCCCTCCGCCAACGCGTCGCCGACGGCCGGGGCCGAGGCATCACAGTGGTCTACGGCCTCCAGGCGTGGGCGTCGGCTCGTGCCCGTTTCGGCGACGACACCGCCAAGGAGCTGGCGGCCTTCACCAACAACGTCATCGTCCTGCCCGGGGACAAGGACCCCGACTTCCTGAAGGACATGTCCGACCTGTGTGGTCAGGTCGAGCGAGAGCGCACGACGAAGACCACGTCCGGCGGAGACCGCGGCGGCCACTCGACGGCCACGCACATGGCGCTCGAACCCGTCCTTCGAGGAGACGAGATCAGGGGCCTTCCCGAGGGGCACGCCCTGGTCCTCGCGGACAACCTCCCGCCGATCGTCACCCGGCTCGACGGCATGTGGACCTGGGATTCCTGGGCCGAGATCGAGGGTCACGTCCGTGACCTTAGAGCCGCCAATGAAGCCGAGCGGACCCGGCGGGCTACGGAGAAGAAGAACCGGGCCAAGGCCCACGCGGTGGCGTGGGCCGGCCGTGAAAAAGCGGCTGCCGCATGACCGAGACCCTGACCCGCTTCGAGCCCTTTCCCGAGCCGCCCGCACTGATCCTGGAGTACATCGCGGAGCGGAGCACGGAGGAGTCCGTGACCGCCGACGGTCCCGCTCCGTGGGACATCGGCGCCCTGTCAGCGGAGCTGATCGAGCCGATGCCCGCGTGGCTCGATTCCGTGTGCCGCTGGCTGAACAGGACGTACGCCTGGCAGCCGCAGGACGTCATCCCGCCCTGCTGGGCGAAGCACGAGGGCCTGGCATACGAGATCGCGGCCCTGGCCTTCGCCAGGGGAGACGCGTATGCGGAGGCGGGCTCGTCCGTGATCTGGCACGAGCAGTACGACCGCTTCCTCACCCGAATGAACAAGACGTTGGGCAAGGCAGGCGACGAATGCCGCGTCGGGCAACACGAAGACAGGCCGGCGCGCTTCCAGCTCGCAGCGTGGCCTACCCGCACCGACGGAGGCCGAGAAGAGAAGTCGGGCACACAGCGCGTCAAAGAGCTTGCCTGATGATCGAAAATACAGATGCCGTCTTCTCGGCTGGCCCCACAGCGGCCTCACAGCGCTAAGCGGCTGGGAGCAGGAGGGGGCTCGAACAGTACTCCGCGATCTCGGATTGTCTGGAAGAAGGAACTACATGCATTCGTTCAGTCGGACGACGTGTCTGCGGTCGGGGCCGGTGCTCAGGCAGTGGAAGAGAGGAGCCCCGCTTCCTGGTGTCGCGTACTGGATACCTCGGACGACTGAGCGATTAGGTGGCCACTGAGCGCACGGCGGGTGTGCTGATCACACCGCCGTGATCGCGCCATGCCGCTAAATTGTCAGGTATGACCAACCCGTTCGACGCCCAGTTCAGCGGCACCCTGCACTCTGCACGCGAGATCCTGCCGGAGAGTTCCGTGCTCCTCTTGGAGGGCAAACTTCGCCAAATCCACGCCGAGCGGCCCGATCTGGATGTGCAGGAGGTCGTGAGCATGGCCTTGGACGTCTTTCAAGGGGACGCGATTGATGCTCGGATCGCCATGGAGGAGGCCGGTACGCGGGTCGATGAGGCGGCTGCGGCGGAAGCCGCCCGCTCGGCGTCCATGCAACGCATCTCAGAGCGCTCGGGCGACCTGGACGCTCTCGAAGCCCAGTTCCCCGGGAGGGCCACCATGGCCGAGGTGCTCGCCGCTGTGGGCGCCTCGTGGGCCGACCTCGGGCTGAGCGAACAGGACGGCATCCTGGTCGAAGAAATCCGCCGAGGCATGAAGTGAGACACGCCGTGTCTCCTGCTCGGCAACGGAGACGGCCCAGGAAGGCGCTCGTTTGTCCGATGATTCGAACGCCCACTCTTGAACCGAAAATGGAGCACCGAGTCACCGCCCAGCACCGTAGTGTCCTGATCTCACGAGCGAGGAGCGAACGGTGGTATACGCAGCGAAGCCGGACTTCGAACAGAACCTCGCGGATTTCGGATCGGCGAGGTTCACTCAGCTTCGTCCTGGTCAGCTCCAAGTCCTAGCGGCGTACGCGGAGCAGCACCTCGACACTACAGACCTGGCCATCGAAATGCCCACCGGCGAGGGGAAGACCCTGCTGGCGTTGCTGATCGCCGATCATGCGCTCTCACGCGGGTGGTCAGTGGCTTACCTGACCGGCACCCGGCAACTCGCCGAGCGGGTCGAAGAGGAAAGCGAAGCATTGGGGCTGGAGGTCGTCCGGTTCGCCTCGAAGGACTACGGCGGCGCCAAGCTCGACGACTACCACCAGGCCCGGGCCGTCGGTGTGATGAACTACTGGGTCTACTTCAACAGCAGCCCCATCCCGAAGCCCGTCGATCTGGTCATCTTCGATGACGCCCATCTCGCCGAGCAGCCCCTAAGCGGGCTGCAGACCCTGCGCATCCCTGACAAGCCTGGTCCCGCTCGCCAGCTATACCGGACGATCTGCGAGCTGGTGGTGGCGCACACCGACGCATATCCCGGTCTGCGCGCGATGCTCGACGGCACAGCCCAACCCGGTACCCCACCCGAACTGCTGTCCTTCCGAGACTGGGACGCGATCGCGGTTCCGACCCGTGACGCCATCGCAGCATCTCCGCTCGTCACAGACCGCGCGCTCAAGGACGAGGCGATGTACGTCTGGCCCGCTGTCCGCGACCACCTACTCAATGCGGCGTCCTCATTGGTCCCTCTGGCATCGAGATTCGCCCCTACCACCCGCCGACTGCCCTCAATTCCCAGTACAGCCGGGCCAAACAGCGGATCTATCTGTCGGCCACCCTCGGCTCGATGGACGACCTCCAGCGGCGAGTCGGTGGCGAGCCGGTCACCCGCCTGTCTACCGCCACGCCGCTGCCGTCTGGCGCGACGGGCGAGCGACTGCTGGTACTCAACCCCAGCGCCGAGCACCCCTTCGACCCGAAGGTCCTCGGGTGGGCTCTCACCCAAACCCATGCGGCCGGCGGCCGAGCCGCCTGGCTGTGCGCCAGCCACGCGGAGGCCGACACCCTTCAGGAGACCCTCACCGGCTATGGGCAGCAGGTATACCGTCTTCGTCCCGGCGACGACTCGATAGTCGAGACGTGGAGCGGAGTCGCCAGCGGCCACCTGATCACCGCCGGCCGGTACGACGGGCTCGACCTCGCGGGCGATCTTTGCAAGTTGGTCATCATCACCACTGTCCCCCAGGCCAGCAGCGAGTTCGAACGATTCGTCGTTGCCTACCTTGGCGACGCCAGCTTCATGCGCCACCGCGTGGGCCAACGAGTCACCCAGGCGCTGGGCCGCGCCAACCGCGAACGGACTGACCGCTCCCTCTACCTCGGACTGGACCCGAGCTTCGCCCAGATGCTTGCCGACCCCGCAGTCCGTAAGTCGATCCCCGCAGGTACCGAACCCACCATCCGCGCTGCACTGGAGATCTACGATCAAGGCTGGGAAGGCTCCTTGCGTGCCTGCGCCACCTTCTGGCAACCAGCCGAGCAGCCCTCCGCACCTGCCGAAGCCGCGGCCCCAGCGGGCCCTCGCCGCAAGGTTCGGCCCGGCCGTAGCACCAGCGGGAGCAGTGACGTCTCCAGCGCCGACGCCGAGGTGTCCGCAGCGACCGACCTCTGGCTCGGCGACCACGCGGGAGCGGCCCAGAAGGCGGGCGAAGCGGCCGCTCAACTCGCCACGGCCGGAGAAACCGAACATGCAGCGTTCTGGCGCTACGTGGAGGCCCACGCCCACTTTGACCGAGGGCGCCCTCAAGACCGGGTCGCCGCGCGCAAGGCTCTGGAGGACGCCATCGCTGGCGGACCCCGGACCACCTGGTTCCGCCACCTGGCACGTACCGTCGCCGACCTGGAAGGTTACGAACACACCGCTGACGACACCGATCGGTTCTTCCTTGTGTGGGACGAGTGGCGGCGTGAAGCCGGTGGCCGGCTCGACCGTGTCCTGACCGAAGGGCGCGCTCTGCTCAACGGCAGCCACGATCAGCAATGCGAAGGATTGACCACACTTGCCCGCCTCGCGGGCGCCATCGGCGAACGCCCTCCGAAGAAGGAACAGAGTGCTACGGACTGCCGTTGGACTTGGTCCACGGTCAAGCGGGCCGAGCGCCGCGTCTGGGAGGTCAAGACCGTCCCAGAGGGTGAGCCTCACCCGCTCAACCGCAGCGACGTGAACCAGCTGCTTGGACAAATCGAGGTCGAGACCAGACGCTCCGCGAAGACCCGCATCTACGGCTGTCTGCTCACCCCGGCGACTACCACACAAGACGACGCAGCCGAAGCGGCTCACGACAAGATCGTGCTAGTCAACCACGGCGCGGCGGTGAGGCTCTACGACGTGCTGGCCGACCGGCTCCGCCAGTACGACGCACTCTGCGGTGGCAACAACGCTGAAGCGCGCGGTGCGGCTCGCACGAAGATCGAATCGCTCCTGCCACAGGAAGACCGCTGGCTGGGCAAGCTGCTCGCTCCCTCGCGAGGGCGACTCATAACCGCAGATGATGTAGGCGCCATCTTCCCGTCGACGTGACGCTAAACAGCGAACTGCAGGAAACAGGTGTGTGGAGCAAGAGCGTGCGGCTGACCTGAAGTTGAGCGCTCGCGGCCGCTTGCCTTACAAAATTGGGCAGGCGGCTGCGGCCAGCGCTGACTGAACATGCCCCGAGGCTCCGGGGTGACTGCCCAACTGCCACCGTCAGCGTCCGATTTCGAGTCGCTTCAGGACCTCCGCCCACTCAGCGTCGACTGTCGGGTACCCCTCGGCCCTGCCCTCGCTGATGAGTTTGTCGAACTGGGTTCTGGCCCGGGGGACGCCGAACCTGGCAGAGGGATACCCGTAGGGTTCGAACTTCCGCTGGAACCAGGCCGTACGCCGCGCGTCGATGACTTCGGCCTGCACCCTTTCAAGCTCGTCCAGGACCTCCAGGACCTCGGTGTGGGTGAGCAGGTACAGCTCACGCAGGCTCTTGTTGTGCAAGGAAGCTCCGTCGAGCAAGGAGCCTTCGCCGCTCCAGCGCAGGCACAAGTCCATAGCAACGTGCCAGACGACTGGGTTCTTCTTGCCCTTCGTCCGGTTGCAAGGGCGGCATATCGGCAGGAGGTTCTTCAGGTCGTCGGCACCTCCGTCCGAAAACGGGATGACGTGGTCCATCGTCTGGGATCGGCTGGCGCAGTAGAGGCATGTTCCGTCGCCGGCGGACAGGACGGCCAGCCATTCCCAGATCATGAACCGTCGCCGTCTTCGCCCCATCGCCTTTCCTCTCACTGACGCGGCAGTGAGCTGCCCCCTGAGGAGAACTCTTTCACGGGCTGATCGCCGGAGCGAATGCCGTCGCGCCCAGCTCCATGGCTCAGCTGAAGTAGTTGGCGAGGGCTTCCACCCGCGGGTCGACGCCGACGGTCTCCTCGGGCGGGGCACCGGCACCAGGACCTGGGCGAGGTCCAGGTGGCGGTCCGAGGGGCCGACACCGTCGAGGTGGCCGCGCAGCTCCACGTTCATCCACCCTTCCAGCGGCAGCAGCTCGCCCATGAGGAGGCGGCGTGCCGACCGGGGGCCGATCTCCCCAATGCAGTCGTCTTTGAACGGGATCGCGCTCCCTCGGCGGCCTGCTTCCAGGCGCTGGCCAGCTTGCGTACAGAGGAGCCGTGCTGGGACTGCACGCTGCGGCGGAGAACCCGCAGCAGAGTGAGCGAACCTGCGGACGGCCTGGTGGACAGCATCCCCACACCTACGCCTCGGGGGCAGCAGGACCAGAAGCGAAGGATGCGCTGTGACCCCGCCAGGAATCGACGGTGCCCCGTTCAGCCGTTGTCGGTCCAGTAGTCAACCAGCATCTCGCCGGGCCAGGCGGGCTCGTGAACTGCGCCGCGCGGCCCCATCTCGGTGAAGAACGGTGACACGTCGTAGATCTTCGTGCCGACCACCGCGTCCAGGTCAGTCACCCGGAGCCGAAGGCCGTCAACTTCCAGCAGGCGCGGAAAGCTCTGTGCCAGTTGGTTGGGACGCCGATGGTTGCGGTGCGCGAACGTCCCGGTGGCAGGCCACTGGGCGTTTCCCCGCGGGCTCCGGGCGTGATATTCGACGTCATCAGGTGATGCCTGGTCGAAGTGCCACACCACCACTAGGTGGGAGAACTCCTCCAGGCCCTGCACGGAGTCGATGGGGAACTCAGCCTGGTCGAGCTGGATCACGGATTCAATGCCGCCCCAGTAGTCATCGGCCACCTCGGTGCGGCCAGCGATGACTTCCCCGATCGGCTTGATCTCCAAGGCCATGGGCCCGTCCCCTCGACTCGAATGTATGGACGCTCGCGATCAATCTACTTGGGCGAGATACGAGGCCGCGCGGGCGTCGAGGGCGCCCACTGCGGGGATGCCACGCTTGCGGTAGGGCGACAACAGGTGTCGCATCTCGACGACTCTCTGCCGGGCGCGGCCGGAGTAGATCCCGTCCTCCATCTCGTCCAGGACGCTGGTCCACGTTGTGCACGCCTCTTCCACACCACCCTGGGCGATCTGCGTTGCGCCCATGTACCCGAGGGTGACCGCGTGCGTGCGCCGGAACGCAGCACCGCGTGTACGCACGGAGCGGCGAAACTCTTTCACTGCCTGCTGGTGATCGCCCAAGTCCCGCAATGTGCAGGCTGTTTCATGAGCAAGAGACGCCTCCCCGAAGAAGAACGTCCGGTCAGGCTCCTTGATCCCGTCGTGTGCTTTGGACAGATCATCCTCCGCTCGCAACAAGGCTTTCGCCGCCCGGCCGTTGTGGCGGTTCGCTGCGAGAGCCCGCGCGTGCACCACACCCAGGAGCGCGCGCTCCCGAGGGGTAGCAGCTGTGTACCGCTGCCCGTGGACCGAAGCCTGCGCGAGCTGGAGCGCTTCGTGGCGGAATCCCATGTCGAGGGCCTGGTGGGCCATGGCTCGCAGGATGTGCCCGCTCAAGGGCGCGTCGCCGGACCGGGCTGCCAGCTTCACCGCGATGTTGAATCGCTGGAGCGCAATGGCGTGCTCGCTGTTGTCGAAGGCCATCCAGCCCGAAACGTAGGCCAGTTCTGCCGAGGCGGAGAACATGGCGCGCCGGGTCTCGTCGTCGGCGAAGCGTCCTCGGAGGAAGCTGTGAGCGTCGTTCCTCAGGTACCCGTCGACGGCCCGCCGGCCGTGTCCGCCTCCGCGCCGTTGGTCCATGCGCGAGAACGCGAGGGTCAGTTCCCGTACGGTCTCGACGTCCCCGTGGCCGACCCGCTTCCGAGCCGCGGTCTCCTCGGCCGGTGGCTCGGCCATGGCCTGCCACCATGCCGCGTCCGGCAAGCTCAGGGACGCCGCAGAGTACACGCCGCCTGCCAGCAGTCGACGCCGGTCCGTGTTCACGCCATTCCCCAAGTCGCTCAGCGCGATCAGAGGATCGACGCGCCAGTCCAGCGCCTCCTGCGCTGGCGAGGTGGCGGCTGCGAACCCGATCTCTTGTGGCGTGATCTCACGCTTCAATCGACGGGACAGCGCCTGGCACAAGATAGCGGGAGCGATCCCTGATGCCTGGACGCCGCCCACCCACATGCTCACGTGGGACCGCCCGATCTTGGAGTTCTCCAGCACTTCGCCGTTCAGCGTCTCGACGGCGACACGGTTGTAAGCGGCGGCGGCCTGAGCCCGTGACCAGCCAGCTTCCAAGAGGAGCGAGGCAAGTCGCTCATTTCTCTCGCGCGCCATTCTGCGCCCCCGCACCAGAAAACGATCTTTGACCACGTTGACCGACCCGCCCCGCCCGCTAACGCGGGGACGGGCACACACTCAACGTAGTACTCAACCGCCTTACGGCGCAGGGAAGGTGTCGCAAAGTCACCCTGCCCACAGCGGCCCTCCAACCAACTGAGGTCAGCTCGTCGGGCGGATCATCACCGTGAGGCGGGGCGAAGCAGGGGAAGGCTGGCTGTGGCCAATGTCCGTGTACCTCCATGTTTGGTACAGGGCATGGACTTTCCCGTCGCCGGCGGCTTCGTTGACCATGAGCGTCACGTATGGCTCGTCGCGGGCAGCGAGTAGCGCGTCATGGATGCCTCGCGCTACTCCCGTCCCCCGCCAGCGGGGACTCACACCGATCTCCTTCAACGCCAGCGCTGGCTGCGCCGTGTACTTCTCGCTGGGCGCAGGGTTGGTGCGCTGCCAGTACCGGTCTCCGTCCTCGATCTTGTTCCCGTAGGCGTAGCCCACGGGGCGGTCGCCTTCGTAGGCGAGTACGGCCTGAAATCCGGCTTCAGAGCCGTGCCGGTCCAGTCGCTCCCCGAACGAAGAGATCGCGTAATTGGCGAGGTGCAACAGCGGGGCACGCACTTCGGCGTAGACATCGAGCAAATCGCCGCGCGCGGCGCCCAGGTCGGTGAACGATCGAAGTTCGGTGGCGGGTGCCGAGGTCATGCTGTAGCCCTCCAGGCGGCGGTGTGCTCGGTCCAGGAACGTACGCTGACGCCGCCCGGTGCGGTGGCACGCAATGCGGCGCCGAACTCCTGAAGCATGGCCGAAACCCGGGCATGTTGGGTAGCTGCCTCCGCCGGAACCCCCATTGCGGTGTGCGTGGCGGTGTCGACATCTCCCTGGGCGAGCTGGGCTTGCGCGAGACGGCTGGTTGCGATCGCGCGTGAACGTCGCATGTGCGGCTTGAGCGCAGCGAGGCACTGGTGCGCGTGGTACTCGGCGGTAGACCATTCGCCAGCGGAGAGATGGGCCGTGAGGGCAAGCGAATGCAGTTCCGCTTCGTCGTAAAAGGCCATCAGCCACACCGGGCGGAAAGCAGCCGGGTCAGCTCGGAGAAGGGCTTCCCACGCCTGATCAAGAGTGCGGGGCAAGCCGGTGCGCTCGTGCGCGATGCCCTGGATGGCCATCTGCCGGGCCATGCCCAGCGAGGCAAACATCGGGTCGCGGCGGGTGATGTGCAGATTGCGCGCGACGTCGTTCGCAGCGCGAGCATCGGCAGGGCGCCCGAGGTGTCGATAGAGGCTCCCTGCGTGTGACCAGATGCGGAACTTGATGGCTTGATCGCCCGACAGTTCTGCAAGGGTCTGTGCTTCACGCATGTGACCGACGGCGTCCTGAAATCGGCGGCCATCGATTGCCGCCCACATCGCTGAGGACCGAAAGCTGGCTGCGGTGGCGTAGAGGCTGCTGCGTACCCGTTGAGTGGCGCTGCCGGAGTTCTGCAGGTTCAGGGCTCTGTCCGCGAGCACAGCAGCACGGCTCTCGATGTCGGGCTGCCCTCCACGCTTGTGGTCGCTGGCGACCACTGCGGCGAACTTCTCTTGCAGACGCCCTACATCGGCCATCCCGATTCTGCGGGTTGACGTGGCGCCTGGGGTGGCGGCAGCCACTGCCGCCGAAATCGATCCGGCGACGAGGGTGCGGCGATGCATGGGGTCCTCCTGCAATGGGGCTGCCGTGGTTGGAGGTCTGCCCCGTGGCACGAACCCTAAGTCGACTGCGGACCGCCCGGAGATGTGCTCAAGGACTGTGCGCGTAATCGCATTGGGCCATCGGACCCGACCGGCGCGCCACTCCCGGACCTGTCGGCCGTCGTAGGTACCAGGTCTGCCTGTAAGGCACTCGACGGCCGTATTTACGGCCTGGGCAAGGTCGTTGGCGCTGTACTGCTGATCAGCCATCCACGCCTCAAGGGCCCCGTTCCGAGCGGCTTCCATGACCGCAGAGTAGACCTTTGAGTACGCATCGTTAGGCAAAGAGAAGACCAAAACCCCCTAGGGGGCCCATCGCGGTTGCCGGCGAGATCCCCTAACCAAGCCTTCCCGGACGGGAGTTACCTGTTTCAGGCGGCACCGCACAGGAGCAGCCAGGCGGGTGTCCACAAATGATCTTTGACCACCTTGACCACCCCCAGGTCCTTGACCCCATTCCGGACACCGCGGATTGGCGGTTCGCTCTTGTAGGCCAGCTACCAGACGAGCGGGAGCACTTCACATGAACGCCTCCACTGGCACAACCGACGCCGTGAGCGCCGACCGCCTGGCCAGCGTCGACCTGCCGTGGAACCGCGTCCCGCTGGGGAGGCCGTAATGCCGCTCGCGCTTGCCGACAGGCTGACGGAGTACCGGGACAGAGCCGCGTATGTCTACCAGTGGCCGCTGTACCCCCCGCCGGAGCCCTGGAGCCCGGAGCCCGCCCGACCGCGCAAGGCGCCGGCATGGATGAAAGCCGAGCGTCGGGCCTCTGAGCGGTGGCGCACGAACGAGGTACGCAGCACGCCCGACCCGATCGTGAGGCTCGGGGTCGCGCGTCGCGAAGTCCTTGACCACCATCTCGCGCACCTCGAAGCTCACGGCCGGACCCCCCGCGTCTGCCTGTACTCCTTGAATCCGCTGCGGGAGCGTCCGGCACCCTCGTTCGCTGCGCCCCGCGCCTACGCCGCCAACGAGGGGTGGCGGATCGGCGCCGATCACTGCATTGCGGACCGGCTTCGTAAGACGGACCCGATGCACCGCCCCGGCTGGCGCTGGGTGCTGCATCTGGTGCACGCCGGGCACATTGATGGCGTCGTGGCTCTGGCTCACACGGACATCAGCCCGCACCTGGACGAGTACGAACTCCAGCTCGACCTGATGGCTCACTACGGCGGGTTCGTGGCGCTCGTGACGCCGGAGAGCGCAGGGGCGAAGCGTCGAGTGACCCCGCCGGCGGAGGCACCCGAGCTCACGTACGGAGTGCCCTCGGGCGAGGTGAGCAGTGCTCGACGCAATGGCGCTACACGAAGCATCCTCTCCCACTGCGCTCGACCGGGAGGAGCATGATGAGCCCCGCAACGTCTGACGTAGTCGTCACCGCGTGCGAAATGCAGCAGGGCATCGGCCCCGGATTCACAGTCGCTCCGTTCACCCCGGACAAGCACCGAGTCGCGCAGATGCGCAAGATCACTGCGAACCGACTACGACGCTGGCGGGTAGCTGAACCGACCGTTGAGAACGTGGTACTCGCGGTGTCGGAACTCGTGACCAACGGCATTCAGCACGGGCACGGCGCCGTAGGGCTGAAAGCCATCTGCGCCGACGGTCTACTGCGAGTCGAGGTGACAGACGGCAACCCTGACCCGGCCAAGCTCGCCGAGGCGGACGACGACGACCTGTCCGGCCGCGGCCTCTTCCTCGTTGCCGTCCTCGCCCACAACTGGGGAGTCAGCGACGACGGCCACACCACGTGGTGCGCCTTCCGTCTTTCCTCGGGGAGGAACTGATGACCGCCCTGATGTGCGAAAGCGCTGCACCCTTACCCGTCGCAGCGTTCGCCAACGACGCGGAGACAGCGAGCCGAGTCGATCTCGGCCTGCGCCGCTTCCTCGCCTCTGACGCGGTCACCGTCGACCTGTACGACGACCTGGAGACCGTTCTCGGTGAGGACGCTGCGCGCCTCTCCGCGGAGGACAGCATGGCCATCGTGTGCCGGTTGAGGGCCGTGACTCCGACGCTCAGATACGTGGTCGCGCGCCTGTTGAGGCCCTACCCATCGGAGATGGACGACGTCATGGCCCGAAGCAGCGAGTTCCCCGGCCCGGAGGACGCCCACGGGCACCTGGTGCGCTTCGCCAGCTCGATCCTCACCGTCCTCGACCTGATGGGGGACCTTGCTGAGCTGAGGGAGGACGCCTCCTCATGACGCATTCCTCCACCCCAGACGTCGGGCTGCTTCCCCTGCTGGCCCGACTCTCCGCCCGGCGCTGGGAAAACACGGCTCCGCACGTCCCCCGTGGGGAGTCGCAGCGCCCCAGCACCGGGCGGGACACCCGCCGGATCATCCTCGCGGCACTTTGCGCGCTCACCCCCGCTGGGCTGCGTCGCTCTCCGCGCCGCCGGCCGCCCCCCGTCATACACGGCTTGGTAGCCGCTGAATCGCGGTTCGCCGAGCTGTACCTCCAGATCGCTCATACCCGCCAGAAAGGAGCGCAGCAGTGACCACGGCCACCGCGAGGATCGTCCTCGCCCCCAGGGAGCGGCAGATCATCGAGGGTCTGTGCGATGGCAGCACGCTCGCTGCCGTCGCCCAGGACCTCACGATTCGGGAGGGCACGGCCGCGGGCTACCTCAAGCTGGCGAAGCGGAAACTGTACGGAGTGAGCGACAACGCCGCCGCCATTGCAGTCGGCTACGCCACCGAAGCCATCGCACGCCCGAAGTCGCTCGACCCGGATGAGTTGTGCCTGTCCCTTGAGCAGCGGCAACTCGTGCCGTTAGTCGCGAGAGGTCTGCGCTCCGCGCAAATGGCCACCGAGCTGAAGCGGCCGGTCAACATCATTCGCCGGGACGGCCGCGACCTTATGTCGAATCTGAGGGCGAAGAACCCCGCTCACGTCGTCACGCGGGCCTGGCAGTACCAGATCTTGACAGCAGAGCGGGTGATCTCATGGCTTCCCTGATCGCCCCGGGGAATTCCGTGGTGTCGCCCGAAGCACACGAGCACATGACCTCACTGACCCCCGCGGTCCCCGACAAGGTCGAGATCTTGGCCCTCGTCGGGGCTGCGTTGTCCTGGGACGTAGACAGCACCGCCCGCCCGGCGGTCAAGGACGCCCTCGACATGGCCCGCCAGTTCACCGACTACGGCCGGATTGTCGCCGACGACCTGGAGACGCAGATCCTCAGCTTGCCCGCGGACTCGGACCTCTACATCAGGTCACAGGCAACTCTCGGCGAAGTCAGCAGACGGCTTCACCTGAGACCTCCGGTCCAGAGCGCTTCACCCCAGTCGGCCGGCAAACGCGCACAGAACCTTGCTCGCCTCGTCCAAGCCCTGAATCGCACGATCGGTGAGGTTGTTCGCGAGCAAGTCCGCTCTCGCCCCGTACAGGCACCGCAGCGGGAGTGACCTTCAAGACTGGGGCCTCCTCTCGGTCATGTGGACCTTCGGTGCCGTGCACGAGGAGGCCACACCGGGAAACCGCGCCCTGGCCGCACTCCGTGGAGGAGCAAGCGGCCGACACGCTCAACCGCTCGCCAGTCGTCACCGGCAGGTGGGGGGGCACAACCCGGCTCCCGGCCTGAAAGGACGGCTCGGTGCCGGAGGAAAAGCGTGGGGAGGAGTCGTCTCCCGGCGGCCCCTCCCCACACCGAACTGATCAAGAACGGCAATGCCACGTCATCTGAACCCCATAGCGAGCCACTTCACACGCCATCCGCGCTCGCGGCGCGTAGTCGGCCTCGGAAACCTGAGCCCTGACTAGCGTCCTTGCCGCAGCGCCGTCCAGGCACCATGCCACCGCCCTTCAAACGAACCAGGTCATCGCATGACTACAACTGACGCTTCCGCCGTCCGCGATCCCGACGCACTGCGCGCGGACATGCTGCGCGCCCTGCATGAGCAGGACGGGATCAAGTCCGAGCCCGTCGCCGCTGCCTTCTCAGCGGTGCCACGGCACCTGTTCGCCCCCGACGCACCTCCGGAGCTTGCCTACGACCTACACAAGACCGTCCCGGTCAAGACGGACGAGAACGGCCTGAGTCTCAGCGTCATGTCCGCAGCACACCTCCAAGCCGTCATGCTGGAACAGGCCGAGGTCCGGCCCGGCATGAACGTATTGGAAGTCGGGTCCGGCGGCGTCAATGCCGCCTACCTGCAAGAGCTTGTCGGAAGTACGGGCAACGTCACGACCGTCGACATCGACAGCGACGTCATCGAGCGGGCCCGCAAGTGCCTGGACGACACCGGCTACACCCAGGTCAAGACGGTGCTGGCTGATGGTGAGGGCGGGGCTCCCGAGGGCGCCCCGTATGACCGGATCATTGTGACCGCCGAAGCCTGGGACATTCCGCCGTCCTGGGTTGATGGCCTGGCCGAGCAGGGGCGGATCGTTGTCCCCCTCAAGGTCCGGGGTACCACTCGCTCAATCGCCTTCGACCGCGAGGGAAGCGACCTGGTCAGCCGTTCTTACGGCCTGGCTCACTTCGTGCCCATGCAGGGCGAAGGTGCCGCCGAAGAGCGCAAGGTGATGCTGCGGGAAGGCGTCGCGTTGCAGACGGACGACGTCCGCGTACCCCTGGAGCCCCAAGCTCTCAACGAGGCCCTGAACATGCCCCGGCTGGAGCGTTGGTCCGGCGCTGCGTACGACCTGCCTGACGAGCTGGAGCTGTTCCTCACGCTGAACCTGCCGAGCCAGGCCCGGCTCCACGCCTCCGAGAACATCGTCGCGAGCGGGCTCGTGGAAGCGTCCGCCCTCATGGGCGTGCCCGCCCTGGTGAGCCGGGACACCATCGCCTACCGCACTCGCCGCGAGAACGCCGACACCGACGGCTTCGAGAGCGGCGTGATCGCCCACGGCCCGCAGGCCGAAGCGCTCGCCGAGGTGTACGCGGACCTGCTCCGCCGCTGGGCGCAGAACTACCGCCGGCGGGGAGCCGCGACGTTCCGCTACCGGCCGGGCCCTGCTCCCACCCCCCTGTCCAAGGACGCCGTACTGCGACGCCATGGCGTCGTCACGGTGGCCTGGGCCTAGAACTCCGGGGCTCTCGGGCCTCGGGACCGTGCAGCATCCCTCAACTGCCCAAGGAGGCAACGCATGACCGTACAGATGGAGCGTCCGCTGACGCCCGCGCAGCCGGCCGTCACACCGAAGTCGTCCAGTGAGACGGCGGACTGGGAGCTCGACATCACCATCGTCGAGGGCGGCCCCGCCGCGGATCAGCTCATCCGCCTGACGAGCGACGGCTGCAACTCGACGTGCGCCACGGCGTGCACGAGCTGCCCGTAACCAGCACCGACCCCCTTATAGCGGTGTCCGGCCACGCCTGTACGGGCGCGGCCGGGCACCGCGCGGCCACAGGAGGCACATGTACCGGCACGTCGATGCAGCGCTGATTCGGGCCGCTGCGGGACACCCTGAGCCAGTCGGCTGGCCGACCCTGGTCGGCACGGCCGCAGGCCCCGCATCGTGGCGAGCGTGGGCGCACCAGACTTGGCAGAAGCCCGAGTTCGCCACCGCCGTCACCACCGCCAGCCCCGACCTCGCGCGCCAGGTCGAACAGCTCAGCGCCGGCCACCCACTGCCGGATTCCACCGTGCGCCGGACGGTGCTCGCTGTCCTTCGTTACCTGCTGCGTGCCCGTACGCGCGCGACGCCGTTCGGTCTGTTCGCCGGAGTCACGGCCGCACGGATAGGTGCCGTGGCCACGCTGCGCACCGGTTCCGCACACCACTCCGCAGCCAGGGCAGACGCCGAGCACAGCACGGCCCTCGTCGACCGCTTCGAGCGGCACCCCGTACTGCAACCGCATCTGATGTTGCTCACCTCCACCCTCGTCGTCGAACGTGACGACCATGCGGTGATCGAGCACCGGCCCAGCGGAAAGCGCGACCTCGGCCCCGAGCACGTACGGATACGACTGACCGGGCCGGTGCGCGGAGCACTGGATGGTGCACGCACCCCGATCCGCTGGGGCGACCTCATGGCGAAGCTCGCGACCGACTTTCCCGGCGCCCCTGCCGTGACCATCAACACGCTTCTCGCGGGCTTGGTCCGACAGCAAGTTCTACTCACCAACCTGCGCCCGGCGATGACGATCAGCAACCCCCTCACCGGTCTTAACGACCACGCTCACCACCTGCCCCATCACGAGAGGGCCGAAATTCGTGAGGCGCCCCGGCCTGCGCTCGACCTCCGGCTGGACTGGGACCTAACCCTTCCCGAAGCCGTGGCCCACGAAGCGGCAGCGGCAGCGAGTGCCCTCACTCGACTCGCCCCCCGAGCTGCACTGACTGGCTGGACCGAATGGCACGCCCGTTTCCTCGGCCGGTACGGGCCGCGTGCGGTCGTCCCCGTCCTGGACGCCGTCGACGCCCTCGGATACCCGCCCGGCTACCTCGGGGCCACGATCAGGCCGGCGTCCTCTCCGCTGCCCGATCGGGACGGCCGCCTCATCAAGCTCGCCCAGGCTGCCGCCGCGCAGGGCCGCGTCGAGGTCGCGCTCGATGACGCCGCGCTGGAGGGCCTGGCCACCAGCGATCCCGGCCGCCCCGTCCAGCCCAGCACCGAGTTGACCGTACGTATCCACGCCACGGACGTATCGGCGCTTCAGCGGGGCGAGTTCACCTTGCACGTCGTGGGAGTGGCGCGGTCGGCCGGATCGACCACCGGCCGCTTCCTGAACCTGCTCCCCGACGAGGACCGCCGTCGCATGTCCGAGGCGTACGCAGGGCTGCCCGCAGTGCACCGCGGCGCGCTCGTCGCACAGATCAGCGCCACCCCGCTGTCCGCGCGTGCCCAGAACGTCGCGCGAGCACCACGGGTGACCGACTTGGTGATCTCGCTGGGCGAGTACCAGAACCCGGGCACCACCCTCATTCCCGTCACGGACCTGGCCGTCACCGCCGACACCAAGCAGCTCCATCTCGTCTCACTGTCCAGACGCCGTCCGGTGCACACCCTGCTACTCAACGCCGTAGACCTGGGCCTGCACTCTCATCCGCTCACCCGGTTCCTGGCCGAGGCGCCCGTGGCGCTGGCCGTCCCCTGCACCGGGTTCCTGTGGGGCACCGCCGCCTCGAACCTGCCGTTCCTGCCCGCGTTGCGATACGGCCGCACGATCCTGTCCCCGGCCCGTTGGCGCCTCACCCGCGACCAGCTACCCGCCGGGTCAGCGCCGTGGGCGCAGTGGGACGAGGCCCTGACTCGGTGGTGCCGCGACGTCCACCTTCCCGAGCGGGTGTGCCTGAGCGAAGCAGACCAGAGTCTCGCCCTGGAGCTGGCCGAGACCTCCCACCGGGCGCTCCTGCGCGCTCAGTTAGACCGCGACGGCACGGCGATCCTGCACCCCGCTCCCCGCCCCCAGGACCTGGGCTGGACCGACGGCCGGGCCCACGAAGCTGTGATCCCGCTGGCCGCCGACCAGAACCGGTCCCCTGTGCGAACGACGGCCCACGTCGTCACCCGCGAGCACGGGCACCTCCCCGGCAGCGGGAGCCACCTCTACCTTCAACTTCACGGACGCCGCGACCGGCAAGATCCCATCCTGACCCGGCACCTGCCAACGCTGCTCAGCAAGCTGGGCGACCCACGCTGCTGGTTCGTCCGCTACCCCGACCCTGCCGAACACCTCCGCCTTCGCCTTACCTGCGCGCCCGGCACCCTTGGCACGGCCTTCGAGCACATCGGCGCGTGGACCGAACAGCTTCGCCGCCGCGATCTGATCACCCACACCAGCGTGGAGACGTACCACCCGGAGACCGCGCGGTTCGGCGGTCCCGCGGCCCTCGACACGGCCGAGGCGTACTTCGCCGCCGATTCCGCCGCCGCGCTCGCCCAGCTCACGGCCGCAGGAACGAAGGGTGCACCGGACGCCCGCGCGATGACCGCCGCGAGCATGGTGGACATCGCCACCGGCCTGCTCGGCGGCCAAGCCACGGCGATGCACTGGCTCATCGAGCACACCCGCACCGCGCCGGCCCCGCCGCCCCGCCCCGTCTACCGCCAAGCCGTCGACCTCGTGCACACGCACCCCGCGGGCTTGGACGAACAGACCGCCGCGACCTGGTCCGCGCGGCGGGCAGCACTGGCCGACTACTCCCACGTACTCGCGGAGACGAACGAAGATCCCGGCGCTCTACTGCCTGACCTGCTGCACCTGCACCACGTACGGATGTGCGGGCCCGGCCTGCCGGAAGAGATCACGCACCTGCACCTGGCCAGGGCCGCCGCCCTGAGCTGGACGGCACGAGCAAGGAGAACACCGTGACCACGACAGCCCACGCCCCCGCCGCGCTGTCGACCGCCGACAAGCTGGCTAACGCGTTGGCCGACCCGACCACCGTGTGGCCGAGCGGTCGCCCCAGCGGCGGCCGAGCCTGGCCCCAGTCGCTCGCAGGAGGCGCTTCGGGCATCGCCCTGCTGCACATCGAACGGGCCCGCACCGGACACGGCGACTGGGACACCGCGCACACCTGGCTGGCTGTGGCAGTGGATGGAGCGATCAGTGCAGCAGCCAACGCGAACCTGTACTTCGGCGCCCCCGCCCTGGCGTTCATCACGCACCGCGCGGCGAGCGCGTCAAGCCGCTACCTGCGGCTTCTGGAACGCCTGGACACAGCCACCCTCGCCGTCACTCACACCCGTCTCACCGCCGCCCACCAGCGGATCGACCACGGTGAACGCCCCCCGATGGAAGAGTTCGACCTGATCCAGGGCCTCTCCGGACTCGGCGCTTACCACCTCAGCCGCCACCCTCACCACGAAATCACTCGCGACACCCTCACCTACCTGGTGCGGCTCACCGAGCCCCTGCTCGAACCGGCCGGGCTGCCGCCCTGGTGGATGAACGTCGCCCCCACCGGCGCACCCCATCCCGACTATCCCGGCGGCCACGGCAACTTCGGGCTCGCCCACGGCATCGGCGCCACCCTGGCCGTGCTCTCGCAGGCCCTGCTCTACGGGGTGGCCGTGCCTGGCATGAACGACGCTGTCGAGCGGATCTGCGCCTGGACCGACCGCTGGCGACAAGGCGACGACGCCCAACCCTGGTGGCCCGGCCAGATCACCGAGCAGCAAGCAGCCGACGGCCGCGTCCACTCCGATCTACGCCCGCGGCCCTCTTGGTGCTACGGCGTCAGCGGCACCGCCCGCGCCCAGCAACTGGCCGGACTCGCCCTGGGAGACACGGCCCGGGTACAGGCCGCCGAGCGCGCGATCCTCTCCGCTCTGCGCGACCCCGTACAACAGGGCCAACTGCCTGAGATCGGGCTGTGCCACGGGATGGCTGGACTCCTTCAGGCCGCCTGGCGAATCGGGGCCAACACGGACAACCCCGAAATCACCGCCGAGCTGCCCCGCCTGGCCGACCGGTTGATCCGAACACTCGACGGCAAGCCGCACATTCCGGAACTCCTCGACGGAACTGCCGGCGCAGCGCTGGCCCTGCACACCCTCGGCACGGGCCGTGCTCCGGCCCCGTACTGGGACACCTTCCTCGCCCTGGCGTGATCACCCCGGAGGACCCCTTCATGAGCACACGTCACTGGTGCCAGGCCAACGTTGCCTTCGCCAACTGGGAAGAGGCCGAGACCACGGCCATATCCCGCATCACCCCCCTCTTACGCGCGGCGGAGAGTGACGGCGCACTCAGCGCCTGGTTCATCATCCGAAAGCACCCCTGCTGGCGCGTCCGCTATCAGAGCACCGCCGCCGGGCAAGAGCGCATCGGCACGGTTCTCGACGGCCTGACCGCCGAGGGGCACATCAAGAGCTGGACAGAAATCATCTACGAGCCGGAGCGCCATGCCTTCGGCGGTGATGGCGCCATGGCCTCTGCCCACCGCTTCTTCCACCGCGACACCCTCGGCCTCATCGGGTTCCTGGAAAGCAACGCCGGCCGACATCGCCGAGAGACATCCCTCATGTTGTGCGGGCTCATGATGCGCTCCGCCCAACTGGACTGGTACGAGCAAGGCGACGTCTGGGCCCGCGTGGCCGCACACCGCCCGCAGTCTCCCCAGTCCGCCTCACCCCACGGTGGACAGCTCCACGATGCCGTACACCGGCTGCTGCGGGTCGACCCGCAGTACGCGATGCAGCCGGGCGGACCGCTGGCCCATGCAGCTGAGTGGGCCCGCGCCTACGTCGAAGCTGGCAGCGACCTGGCCGTGCTCAACGAGACCGGACGCCTCCACCGGGGGCTACGGGATGTGCTGGCTCATCACGTGTTCTTCGCCTGGAACCGGCTCGGCCTTCCGTACACCGTGCAGGCGACCCTCACGGCCGCCGCGAAAACCGTGATCTTCGGGCCGGACACAGCCGCCGAGAGGAGCTCCGCAGACTATGTGGAAACTTCCTGACACCCTCGCAAGGCGCTTCCCGCTCGTCGCCCGCCCGCGTCCTTCGTGTCTTCCACTGCCCCAGCGCATCCAGGCCCTTTCCCTCCTCGCAGACTCTGCGGCGGCTCAGGGCGATCTCAACAAGGCGTCCACCGTCTACAACCAAGCCGCCTTGATCGCCTCCGACATCGGCGACACGGACGCGGCCCGCTCCTGGTGCCGACAGCACGCCGCTGTCTATCTGGACGCCGCCCCTCTCGAAGCCGCAGACGCGATCCGAGCCCTGGAGCCCGTCGTCAACCTCGTCCGACTTCAACTCCGGACTGGCAACGCAGATGCGGGGTACCAACAGCTCGAATGCCTCTTCAACGCCGTCGCTGCTGACCAGTCCGCGCACATCGATGGAGTGACCGTTCCCGCAAGCATCGTGTGCACGGCACAGGACCGCCGCGAAGTCACCACCTGGCTGTGGGCCGTCCTACTGGCCGACGGGACCCGCGCCCTGACCAGTGCCGGCCGCTGGGGCGAAGCGCTGTCGCACATTCGACGCCATCGCGGTCTTGGTCGCCGAATGCTCGACGGACGTCAAGTAGCGTTGCTCGCAGCGCTGTTGAGCGCGGACACAGCACACGCCAACCACCTGCTGACCCACACGGAACCGGGCGACGTCTGGGAAGCCGCTGTCACGGACTGCCTGACGCTCCTCTGCCTCCGCAGCAGTGACCTGGAATGGCGGCGCCCTCTGCACAACCTCGTCGACACCTATCTCGCACTGCCTGACCGTGAGGGGCTAACAGCCTTCCGATCTCGGCTTGGGCTGGTCGTGCTGGATCTGGTGAGCTCACCAGAGGATTCGGCTGCCAGGCGGGTCGTGACCGATCTTTGTCGCCGCGCCACGAGGACCGAAGACGGCTACGCCGCACGCGATGCGCTCTCACACCCGTTGACCCGCGAGCTGGCCACGGACGGCGAAGCGAAGGAATGTCTTCGGCTCCTCAGCTCCTGCGCGCTCCGAGCCGGAGAACTACCCGCCCAGGAGCGGGCCCAGCTCGCCCGAGCCGTGCACCAAGGCAATCGAACCATCCACGCGCGGCTCAGGTCGGCGACGGCATCGGAAACCCTCTGATGACCAAGCGCGCACCCGGCTTGTGCCCTGACTGCCGCGAGCACCATGACCGGGTGCACCATCCGCTCTCTCATCTGCCGTACGTCATGCCCCCGCCCCTCCCGCCGGACGGCCCTCGGAACCTCATCCGCCCCAGAGGTTACGAGTGTCGGCGATCCGGCCAACTCGCGCGTCCCGAGTGCGGCTCCGTAGCGGTGCACACACGCCTGCTCCGTTGCTACGTAAGGGCGCCTACGCGTCCGAAATCGAGCGCGTTCGATTCCTCATCGGCATCGTTATGCCGTGCACTGCCGGGCCATCCAGGCGCGACATCAATCCCAACAGGAGGGAACAGGTGACTGTGACTGCCGCCTCGACCGAATCCCCCGAGACACCGCCCCCTCCACCACCCGCCACAATCACCTTCAACGGCAAGCACGGCAAGAATCCGCTGGCAGACGCCAGTTTCAGCGCCATGTGCCGCCGCCTCCCCTCGGTGCTGGGGCGCACCGCGCGAATGGCGTGGGCCGTCGACAGAGCAGCCGCTCTGCTACTCCTCGCCTGCCAGCTCCTTACCGGCATCACAGCCGGCGTCGTCCTCGCATTCACCGCACAGGCCATGACCCACATCCTCGGCAACGACGAGGTATCCGAACGCCTACACGACGCTTTGCCCGCCCTGATCGTCGTCACGGCCGCTGCCGGCGTCGGCCGTATCAGCGGCGCCCTATCCTCCTACGCCAACGGTCGGATCACTCCGCGGCTGATGACCGAGGCAGACGTCGCCTTGGTAGCCGCCGTGTGCCGGGTCGAATCCTCGGCCTACGGCCAAGACGGCTTCAAGGACAGGCAGGAGGCCGCAGAGGTCGGTGTGACGCGTACCTCGATGATGGTGCAGGACGCTCAGCGATTCATGTCCGCTCTGGTTCGCATGATCGCTGCCAGTTCGGTCATCACAGCTCTTCACCCCCTGATGCTGCCGCTGTTGCTCCTGGCCGTCATTCCGGCCGGCGCCGGGGCAGTCCTCTCCGCGCGCGTCGACTACGAGACCCACTACCTCAACGTCGGAGACCGTAACGTCCGTGCGCTTATGCGGTCGTGGGCCACCTTCTCCCGCCATGGGGACGAGGTCAGGGCCAACGGCATGACCGGCTACCTCATCTACTGGTACCGAGCCCTCTCCGACCGCATCGACCAGCGGACCCTTACCGCAGCCCCCCGCCTGCTGCGCATCACTCTCGCCACCAGCGCCCTCGGCGGAGTGTTTCTGTGCGGCACATGGGCAACTCTCGCCTGGCTCGCCGCCACCGGTCGCGTGGGACTGCCCATTGCCGCTACCGCCGTCGTCGCCGTGCAGACCACACTCGCCGCCCTCAGCAATTTCGTGATCTACGGGGCAGCACTGTTCCACACCTCGCTCTATCTGGCCGACATGCGCGCGTTCCTCGACATGGCCGAAGAGCTGGCACCCAAGCGCGGCGAACTGACGATCCCAGAAGTCGTCGAAGAGATCAGGATCGACGAAGCCGTGTATCAGTACCCCGGGAAGGACGAACCCGCCGTCGCAGGGGTGTCACTCTCTTGTAGGGACCGCGCCGTACTGAACTCCGTCGAGGCGAGCACCAGCGTTAACCTCCATCAGTCTGTGCACCTGAACAACGCCCTCACCGGAGTTCAGTGAACAATCCCTAATCAACTCGCCCCGCTTCATGAGGAACTCTGTAGCCCTGGCTGCTCACCGAGGGCACGTTCCAGGGCGGCGAGTACCTGGCCTGGCCCACCAACAGGGCCCAGGTGATGTTCATCGCCGGAGCGAGCGGGAGCATCGAACTCGTTACCCCGTACCTGGCCTCCTGCGACAACGCCATGGTTATCCAGGCCCAGGCCAACTTGGCATTCGAGCAGGCACTGTGCCGCCGGGCGAACATCCACCCGCCCTTGCATCTTTGGTGTAGCAACGGACACTCACCGTGGGGATTGTGACCAATCCTGCCCCAGGAGCGAGAAGGGGAATATCTGCGTCGAGAAGTCGAGCAGGCTCTGCGGTGTCGTCGGCGCCTCCGTACAGTACACAGAGCGTGGAGGACACGGAGGCGTCGACTGGCGCCGATCGCAAATGGCCCATATCACGGCTGACCTGTCCCCCACGATCGCGTGGCTATGCAGTGACTGCTCGCGCGGATCGTCCTGGTGCGCTATCGCACCAGGACGACGGTTCCACGGGGGACGAGCTGCCCCGGGCCCACGTCGGCGCGGCACCCGCTTCTGCTGTGACCGCATGGGTCCGCCGGGCCGGTGGTCGTTTCGCTCTCGCTGAGAACAGTCCATGATGGACGGCGCTGCCCCTACCGGCGTAGAGCGAGCGTCGATCGGGTTGCGGCGAGTACGGAGGCCAGGGCGAGAGTGGCGAGGAGCAGGCTCATCTGTCCCCAGGGAATGCTGAGCTGGAAGTCGGGGATCTGGGTTGCCAGAGCCACGGTCGGGACGATGGCGATGAAGAGCCCGAGGAGAGTGGCGGTTCCCAGAAGCAGGGCGTACTGCCAGAGGATGATGTGGCGGCCCCAGGATGGCGGGATGCCGAGCGCGATGAGGCTGTCGATGTAGGTCTTCAGTGCTCGGGTCTGGCCGCGGAGTGCGGTGAGGACGGTGGTGAGCGCAAGCAGGGCCAAGGCCGCGGCGGAGACGTAGAGCGCGGTATCCGGGACCGGTGGTTCGGGCTCGACGTAGATGTAGGCGGCGCGTGCGTCGATCGCGTGGTCCTGGAGAATCTGTTGCACGCGCGCGTCCTGGCCGTCGTCGGCGTCGGCGACCATGATCGGGCCCCGCACGGCGATGGGGAGGTCATGGCGGCGGGCGGTGTCGACGAGAAGGATTCCGTCCGTGCCGGCGCGCCAGCCCGTGCGTGCCAGTTCCAGTGGCTTGGCGGGCAGGGGAGGGGTTTCGGTGAGGATGCGGTCGTCCTCGGCCACCACGAGTCGGGTCGGCTGTCCTTCGGGGGGCGGGGCGTTGTCGCGGTCCGCCCAGACCAGGAGGCCGCCGCGGTTGAGCAGCGCACGCTGGTCGGCGGTGAGGGGGCGGCCGGTCAGGACGGGGACGTCGTCGGGTGAGTCGACGGCTAGGATGCCGCCGTTGTTGCCTTGGCGAGTTGTGCTGGGGACGGGGCCGGTTTCGTCCACGGTCTCCTTCGAGAGGCGGTGGAGTTCCACCTGGGGAAGGTCTTCGAGAACTTGGCTCTCCTTGAGCACGGTGAGCATCCGCTCGGGTGGTGCGAAGGCGCTGCTGGCCCGGTGCGCCAGTAGTACCTGGCCGGGCAGGACGTCCGGTTGCACAGTGTTCTCGCTGCTGCGGATCAGGGTGTCGAGAAGGGCGAGCATGCCCAGGCTGGCGCCGATGATCACGGTAAGGACGGCGAGGGCGGCCTGTGCCCGTCGTCGGTCGGCCTGCAGTTGACGGCGGGCCAGCCTGCGGCGGGCGTCACGCTCCGTGAGCAGACGGGTCGCGAGTCCGAAGAGCTCCGGCAACGTCAGCACCACCGCGGCCGTGATCAGGGCGGTGAGGAACATGCCCTCGGACGGGGTGTCGAGGCGTGTCGCCGTGTAGACCACGCAGACGCACCAGACGCCCAGCGCGGTCAGCTGGCGGACATCACGGACAACCGTGGCAGCACTCTTCTCGCGGAGACTCTTCGCCCGCGGTTGGTCTGCCGGTGACGTGGTGGTGGGGTGAGGCTGCTCACTGCGGGTCCGGCGGGCCAGGAGCAGCCCCGCGCCGGTCAGCACTCCGGTTGCCGCGACCAGAGCGAGGAGCTGCGTAGCAGCGCCTGTCACTCCTTCGACATCTCCCACCGGCCGGTCTTGCAGGTACGCCAGGAGAGGTCGCAGTGCCCAGCCGGTGGCAACTCCGGCAGCGGCACCGGCGGTAGCCGCCGCCAGGCACCATGCCACGCAGGCGAAGCTCACTGCCGCTACCGTGGTGGCGGGTCGCAGCCCCAAGGAGACCATGGTCTCCGTGGTGCGCCGCAGTCGTCGGTCGACGAGCCCGAACATCAGCAGCACGGCGCCGATGGGGACCAGAACGGCGGGGATGGCGTATCCGGCGGGAGACTTCTCGATCCAGTAATCGGCTGCTTTGGTCTCCATCTGTGCCCGAAGGGTCGGCGGGCCGGGCAGAGGTTCCGGTCCGCCCTCGGCCTCCTGCGAGCTGGAGTCATCGCTGTACGGCGCGAGCGTCTTTGTCACCGCATCCATGACCGCTTGTTCTGGACCCCCGGTCCACAGCAGGTACGGCTGCGCGGCCAGGGAGGGGTAGCCCTCAGCTACTTTCGGGTCCAGACTGCTCCACGTGCCTGGCGCGGCGAGCAGGGCCGAGGTTTTCGCGTAGTGGTTGTCCGCGACGCCCACCACGCGCAGCCGAACATCACCGAGCACGGTGAGCGTCTGACCGGCCGCGGCCTTGACGTCCCCTGGGTCGGTCACAACGACCTCGCCCGGCTGTTGCGGCCAGCGACCGGCCGTCAACTCATACACATCCGGGTACGGGTTGGGCTTCCACTGACCCTCCAGCAGGGTCACGTTCCGTGCTGGAGTAACGGCGAGCTGCACGTCGAGCGCGGTGAGGAAGGCGGCGGACTCGTTCGCACCGGCCTGCTGAGCGGCCTCCGCCATGGCCGGGGCCGGCGTCTTACTGCCGGGGGCAAGCGTCATCTCAGCGCTCGCGAGAGCGTCGAAACGGCCCAAGTCGCGATCGGCCTCCTGAGCACCTGAGAGGGACAACGTCGACAACGCGATGAACATGGCCATCGTGAACAGACCCGCCACGAACACCGTTGAAGAGGCACCAATCCATTGGCCCTGGCGCCGGCCCAGCCGCCATGCCAGCCGTGCCGCGAGCCGTGGCTGCGGCAGGACCGATGTGCCCTTGTCGGCCTGCTTCGGCTGCCGCGCCATCAGCGCTGTTCCAGGCGGCCGTCGACGACCTCATAGACCGAGTCGGCGAACTCCCGGCAGCGGGGGTCATGGGAGCAGACCACCGCCAGCACCCCCTCGTCGCACAGCTTCCGCAGCAGTGTGAACATCTCCCTCGTAGCGGCCGAATCCAGCGCTCCTGTCGGCTCGTCCGCCAGGAGCACGGCGCGGTCACCGGCCAGCGCACGGGCAATACCCACCCGCTGCCGCTGGCCGCCGGACAGCTGACCGGGAAGTCGGTCCTCCAGCCCGGCCAGGCCCACGCGGGCCAACTGGGCGACAGCCTCTGCACGGGCAGCAAAGGACGTATCCCCGCGCGCCTCCAGCGGCAACGCAACGTTCTCGGCGGCGGTGAACTCCTCCACCAACTGGTGGTGCTGGAAGACGACTCCGACGGCGTCCAACCGCAGCCGCGCGCGCTGGGCCTCATCCGCCGCACTGACGTCGACACCGGCGACCTGGATGTCACCGGTATCGGCGACATCCAGGCCGGCCAGCAGGTTCAGCAGGGTCGACTTCCCGGAGCCGCTCGCCCCATATACGCAGACGAACTCGCCCGCGCCGGCGGCGAAGTTCACCTCCCGTGCGGCCCACACCGTTTCCACTGCCGATCGGTAGGCTTTACACAGGTCGCGCGTTTGGATCAGCGGTGCTCCGGCCATGTCGTCAGCCCTTCTGCTCTCTGAGCGGTTTAGCAGCCGTGCCTGGTTCGCCACGAGCTGACCTCGTCGCTGTTCAGCGGCGAGACGTTGTTGTCATTGGCTTCCGGAGCCATGCCCTGCCTGTCGCCAGTGCCGTTAAAGGCGCCGTACATGCAGCCAGAGTGGGTGCCCGACTCGTTGGACCACGAGTCCATCGCGTTGTCCCTGTCGCCGCTCAGATTGACGAGCGTGGCGCTGCCGTGGGCCCGCTCGCCGATCATCCACTGGTAGTCGTTGTTGCCCCACATGCACATGTTGTCGTTGTTGCAGTCGCTTATCGCCGCGTTGGCCACGGGCGTGACCATCAGGGCGGAGCCGACGAGCATGACGGAAGCGATAGCCTTCTTGATCCTCACGTGCTCTCCTTTGCGTAATTCCCGACATTGCACGTACACAGGCACCTCGGGATCACGCCGTCAGGCAAGCCGCGTTGCACAGTACGAACGCCTCGTCCGTACCGGCAGAAACTTCCCCCCCAGGTGCTTGCAAGATCGGATGTAATCACGTTGTGGAGCATTTCGACAACGCTCAGTTTTAGACAGCGCGACGCAAAAGAACCATAGCAACTACCCGCCCCTGCAAGGCTTCACCCCGTGGCCGCTCTTCGCCTAGCTCCCGGAGCAGAACACCGGACGACCTGCCAGTGAACGCGGAGTGCGACATGCCCCGGTTTACGCTTACGCAACACCAGCGATTTCAGGCCACAATGAGCTTGCTGACCGAAAAGCAACTTCTTACCACGGCGTGAAGCGCAGGAAGCATCCGCAGGCTGAGGCAAGGAGGCTTGAGGCGCCACGAGAAATCGGGGCAATTCCCTGTCGCAAAGCGCCTTGCACCATGCGATCCCACGATCTCGACTTGGTCCGTTCTTCCATCACCACATTCCCCTTACGAGGGTGCAAAGCGCGTGAAGCGTGCAAAAAAGGAGGCGGGCACGTCGGATGAACACCGTGCCCGCTGCCATTCGGTGCGCAGTGGAGCATTACCGCCGGACGCGTTCAGGTCGGCAAGCAGGATCCGGTGCATCCGGTCGAAGACCCCTGCCTCCTGTCACCGGCCCGGGCGGCGCCATCGTGTATGTCCCAAGCCAAACCCCAGCTCTGCAGGGTAAATTTGCCAGGCCATGTCGTTGTAGAGGTAGAGGGCGAATAGATGCCCTGGAGTCAGAGCGGGTCCGACACCAGCTGCGGCCCTGGCGACCGCCTCCGGCCACGGAGGCAACAACGGCTCGATCAGCGCCCACAGCTCTCTGTCCCCGATCCACGGTCGAGCATCCACAGCATCACGAACAGCCGAATCACCACATCGGTTACGCCCCACCAGCGCACTTCGGTGTATGTGGATTTTCCGACAACGCGGCGAGGTTCCGTAGCTGTCGTCGTGCGCCCGCCGGGAATTGCTGGACAACCCTTTCAGTCAGCGCTTGCGCGGTCGTACCGGTCGATTACCGGAAGGGACTGCTGCAAGAGTGTTCGCCCGGCACATGTAAGTTTCAGAGGGGAGATGGTCTGCACGATGCGGACTCCCGTGGCCCTTTCGACAAGAGACAGCTTTTTTCTGAGGTACTTCCCATCGGTCCCCGCCTCTCCTGCCGATTCTGCGAGGGAGGGGTGGTTGAGCAGCGCACAGACCTGCCGCATGCGTGTCACAGAACCCTGGCCGATAAATGCCTTGTACACGAGGGGTGAGAGGTTCAGCCCGTGTGTGGTCTCGGCGAAGTTTCTGGGGACTCCGGTTCCATGTCGGAGGGGAATCCGGCCTTTCCTGGCGGTGGCACGGATCGTGGTTCCCGTCACGCCGACTTCATCCGCTATATCGGCGACGCCTCGACACCTCACGACATGTTGCTCGTGGAGCCACTCCCGGTCGACGACAGGCGGGTAGTCCGGGTGATACCCCCGTTTCCGTATCTCGACTCCGGCTTCCCGCAGCCCGCGCTTGAGGACGTCGATACTGCAGCCGGTGGCGGTTCTCATCTGCCGGAGGGACATTCCTCTGTCGCTGTAGAGGTCTCGGAGAATGGTGGGGCTGGGTGGGCTGCGTGCCGGCCGGGGTTTTCTGGGGCCCTTTCGCTGCGTGGTGGTGATGGTGCCGGTGACTTCGGCGTAGAGCCGGATGTGCTCGATTCCCAGCCCCATGACTTCGGCGATATCGGACAGTTTGCGGTAGTTCACCGCGCAGTTTCGAAACTTGTCCTTGTCGACGGCGTCCGGATCGGTTCCGGGCCAGTCGACGCCGGTTGCCCAGTTGGCCGGTGGCTCCCAGAGGACCGGTTCGTCGATGCCGAGTCGGTTGAGGTGGCCTGCGGCCTGGTCGAGCAGGAAGGCGCGCAGGAGTGGGTCTGCCCGGAAGCGCAGGATGGTCCTGCGCTGCTGCACTTCTCTGCTGAAACGAAGGCTCCAGCAGGTGACGTGGTCCGCGGTCATGATGGCCTTCAGGTAGCCGTCGATGGTGTCGAAGGTCAGAGCTGCGTACTGCCGCCAGCCGTGCTGGGCTGCGAGTTGGCCGAATGCGTGTCGGTCGATGGTCAGATCCGGGCGGGCCGCCAGTTCGCGGCGCCGGGCGTAGTCGATGGGTGAGCCGTGGGCGTCGAGTGCGTCCGCCAGTTGGCTGAGGCCGTAAAGCAGTGGAGTCAGGTACTGGGTGTCGAGGCGGCCGATCATGCTTTTGACGAAGGATGACGGGACGGGGTTGCCGAGCAGGGTGAGTCCGTCGCCGTAGGTGCGGCTTCTGGAGCGGGCGGAGAGCAGGAGGGCGCTGAGTCCGGTCCTGAACTCGGCGGTCTTCCTTCCTTTGGGGCCGCCGATCGCATGGGGCATCAGCCGCATACTCCAGGACGGCCACAGGGTGGTGGGGACCGCGGCTGCGCGGCGCTCGATCTGCTCGGGGCCGGCGGAGGGGATGCGTGGGGTGGGCGAGGCCGTTCCGAAGCGGAGTCGGTCGATGGGGAGAAGTCGTGTGTCGATGACGGGTAGGGCGCGTGCGACGACGGCGAGTGAACAGGCTGAGCGCCAGGAGTTGAGTTTGAGCTGCAGTTCCATGGCGCCGTCCTTGCGCAGGTGCGAGTCGGCGATCCAGTGCACCACCGCGTCGCTGTGGGGGTGTTCGTTGTCGAGCGCGGTCATGGCGAGCGCGGTGCCGACCGCCACGTCGATGGAGCTCTCGTTGCTGAGCCCGGTAAGGAGGGTGGGGCTGTGGCCGCCCACCTCGGCCAGGACCTTCGACACCGGTGGAGGTTGGGCAACCGAGTCGTCGTGAAGTGTCGCCAGGCAGCGCCAGGCCAGGAAGAACAGTTCACCAAGGCTCGTTTGCCGGTTGTGCTCTTCACGGCCGCCCTCCGCCTGCGTGCGGACGAGTTCGTCGATGAAGTGCTGGGCCTTGATGATCCGGCCGTCGGAGGGGATCGGCCGTGTGGCGGGGCTGGCGAGGTCGGTGTTGCACGGGTGGCGGGCCAGTCCACTTGGTTGTGCGAGACCACGCGCCATGGTGCAGCGGGACGGGCTCGTCACGCCGGCGGGATGGCGTCCCGAGGGGTGGGGGCGATGCCCGCACCCCGGACACGTCTCGATCAGCAACTGCGAGTGGCGGATGCAGGCGAAACTCCAAGGGCTGCGCCAGGACAACAGCCAACGGCCGCCGCTCTCTGTAAGGCACGTGGAGCAGTACCGGCTGCCCTTGTGCCGGCGCCAGTGGGGTGGGGAGGCGAGGCCGCGTGTCTGGTGGCGGAGGTTCACTGTGATCTTGTCGAACGGTTCGAGGGTCATCGCGCGCAGCGCGTCCGGCTCCACGCCGGTACGCCGCGCAAGGACGTCCAATTCCTCGGGAAGGAGCTTGGTCATCAGGCGCTCAGGGTGGGTGCGCGGTAGACCGACGAACGCCAGAAAATCGTGGGAGGTAACGATAAGTTGGCGAGAATACTCCTCGATCCAACTGTCCAGCGCCTCGCCCGGCAAGGGCGCCACGGCCAGCGACAGCCGCTCTCGCGGGAACGGGCTCGGCCTCTTCACGCGCGCCCCCGTGTATCCCGGCCAGGCCGTGTCGTCAGCAGGCCATCTTCCAGAGCCGCCATGAGTTCGCGGCGGGCGCTCTCCGCGGCCACATCGTTTTTGACCTTGTCCATCAGTTCGCTGGTCAAACGCTCTTCCTTGGTGCGTACAGCACGACGGCAGCCTCTGGCGATCAACGTCATCAGCGAGGCGAAGTGTCCGGTGGACCGGGCGTACAGGTAGTCCGACAGATCATCGGCGAGCATGCCTCGGGACTTGTTCGCGAGGACGAGTTGCTTCTCGATGGTCAGCAACAACTGCCTCCAGACCAGACGGCCTTCCTCGCTGCCCACTTCGAAAGGCGGCAGCGGAAGGGTCGTCATGCGCCGGCCGGCCTGCGCCAGATCCATGTCCTCAATGGACAATCCGTCCGTCAGGACACCGCGCGCCTGCACGCCGACCCCCACATAAATGAACGTCACCGGGAACACGGTCGACAGAAACTTGAAGTGATTGGCCACCACCCGGTGGTTGGTTCGCTTGAGGTCCAGGAAGTGGATGTCGTCGACCACAATGACGCTGGAACCCATAGTCCGCGTGGCCTTGGACGCGCGAGCGGCAAGCTGATCGGCGTTCCCCTTCTCGGGCAGCTCGAAGAAGCGGCAGATCGCCTCGTTCAGACCGCGGATGGTGATGTTGCCGGTCAAAGTGATGTTGACGACCGGTACGCGTCGGTGCCCGGACGGGGTGGTCGGGCCGTGCAGCAGGATCTGATCTCGGTAGTATTGCTTGGCATAATCGAGGACCGCTGTGGTCTTGCCCAGCCCGGGGAAGGCATCGACCACCACGGACGGTTTGACCTTCTCGCCGTCCTGCCGGTTGGCTCCGACCACTTCGCCGAGCCCTTCGTGCAGCTGCTTAAACTGCGGCGTCGGGATCGGCCCGATATTGGCGTGCCACACGTCGCGCTGATCGTTGTAGATCAAGAGCTCGCGCCGTGCCATCGCCGCGATTCGGTCCATGCTCAGGAGCGGCGGCCGAGGCCGCGGCGGCTCTTCACACATCGCCAGCCAGCCACCGAGCTGCAGCGGACTGTAGTTACGCTCATGCCCCTCGAACGTTCCGCTCACCGGATCTCCCAGGCATTCGCGTAGTACTCGTCGTCCGTGAGGCCCGGGGCCTCGGCGGGAAAGGCCGCGTCGCACTCGGCGTCCTCGTCGTCATCCCCATACGTTGACGTCGCTGCGGCTTCACCGGCGGGCGTCTCCACGGCGGCGGCCTGTTCGTCGGCGGAGGTCAGGACTGCGAGGCGGCGTACAAATGGCAACTCGGCGACTGATACGTCCTTTTCGTCCTTGTGGTCGGTCTCGGGCCCCATGATCCGCAGGCGCTCCTCAGACAGCCGCACGGCCATGCGCCGCTCTCTTCGATCCCTCGTCAGCCCGGCACCCCAACGGCTCAGCAACTCAATCAGGGCCCGCTTGACGTTCGGAAAGCGCTGGGACTTCACGGCCAGCCTGCGGGCGTACTGGAGTGCCTCACGGCTCAGCGGACCATCCAGCGCATCAGCATGTTCCCACCGAAGTTCGTGCCACTTTCTGCTCTTCGGGTCCTGAAAGTACGCGCGGGTGATGTCGCCAGGGTCCAGAGCGATCGGCCAGGCACCGGCCCGGACACCTCCGTACGGGCTGGTGGAGTTGGCGCGCCCCTTCAAGGCGGGCCCGTTGTAGCGCAAGGTTTCCACTTCCACGCCGTAGTGCTGGATGGTGGTCCACTTGACCTCAAGAAAGTCGTACGCAAGGTCCGGACGGCCGAGGATCCGCAGATGCCCGGCACGCTGGACGCCGTGCTCGTACATTTCCAGCGGGCTCATCTCAAGCCCGGGTATCTCCGGCACGCACAGCCCCTTGTGCGCCCGCCGGTGATAGCACAGGGCGATCCACTCACGGATGATCGCTTCGAGCTCGTCGAGGAAGAAGAACGCCTTCGCTTCCGCATCCTTGCCCCGGCTGTGGACATCCGCGCCCTTGTACCCGGGCAGCGCGGCGAGTAGACCCTCACGCAAGGTTCGGAACCAGCGCTCGACCGGAGACTTGTCTGTCGGCGTGTACGGACGGGCCGGCTGCAGCGAGATGCCCAGGCGAGCGCAGACCGCTTCGATGTGGTTCGAGACGTAGATCGTGCCGTGGTCGAAGACCAGCGTCTCAGCGGTAACTGACGGAAGAAGGAAGTCGCCCTTGGCATTCACGAAGCGTCGGGAGTCGATCACCACCGTATTCGGCACCCCGTGATGAGGCAGAACGCCCCCGTCTGCTCCGGACGGTCCGCCGCCGGTGCGGGGCCGCACCGTCTCGTACAGCACCGCGGCAACGTCTGCGGCCTTGGTGGACACCGGAGTCAGCCGTAGCCCCGTGACGCACCGCGTGTACAGGTCCATCGCCACCGTCAGCTCGGCCTGTACCCACCGGCACGTGACCGGTTCCATGGCGAAGACGTCGAGGCGGGTGGTGTCGACCAGTACGTACTCACCCGGTCTTGTGGCGCGCAGTCTTCCGTACACACCAGGCGGGCGATTGGCGATGGACCGTTTGCCTTTGGCGCTGCCCTCGAAGGTGTTGCTTCCCCGGGTCAGCTCCTTGAGGAGCCCGTACGCGGTCGACTTCTTCGGCAACCTGACGCTGCCCCTCCCGTGCTCCTTGGCCAACCGCTCCTCCACCGTCGCGATGATGATGTGGCGCGGCGGGCGACTCTCCTCGACGTGCTCCTCCACCACCTTGCGGCACATGTCGAGCCACCGAGGATCCGTACGCCCCAACGGATTACGGTCGGCCTCCGTCGAAGGGAGCAAACCCACCAGCCCGTCCGGGCCCTTCGCCTTCATCAGCCACCGCCGCACCGTCATCACGCTGACGCCCAGCTCGGCCGCCTTCGCCTCGTAGCGGGCCATCATCGCTACCCCCGGCGCATACGGCGGACGGGGCTCCCCCTCCAGTGCCAGCTCAGCCGCACCATGGCGATATCCGGTGACGACTTCCTGCAAGTGCTCGACCTTCTCGCGTAGGTCGGCGTTGCCCGCCTCCCCCAGCCCCGCGAACACCGCACCCAGGCCCGGCCCCGGCTCACCGGCCACCTCAGGAACGCTCGTCGTCGGATGAGCCAGCAGCCAGCCGAGGTCCACCTGCCGCGCGGCGCCCTCCCTGGACTCCAGCAACAGCCTCGTCCCCGCGATCTCCAGAACCTTGAAGGACTCTCCGTCGTGGTTGATCAGCATCCCGGTGCGCAGCACCGCCAGCTTGTCAGTCATGCGCACTTCCTCAGGACGGAGCGCCCGCCGAGTGGGCGCTCGAGGTCGGTGACTAGGTAGCCCGACCACAGCAGCGACAAGAGCGCGGGACGGACATCACCCGGGGGCGCATCGTGAGCCAGCCTCCTCTCAGCCAGGACGAGTTCGTCACCGTCCTGGACTACCTGCGACGCCCTGGCCACGACTTCTTGGTCAACGACGACGGGCCGGCGATATCCCGCCAGGAACCGGATGTTCTCCAGCACCGTCCGCTCGCAACCGGACCAGATCTCGTAACCCCACCCCTGCGACTCGAACAGCTTGCCCGGCCAGGCCAGCGCCTGCGCGATCTTCGGATCCTCAAGCCGCTCCGCCGGTTTCACATTCACGACCCGGACGGCACCGCGACGGGTCGACAGGAGGAAGTCCGGTACATGCCGCCGCATCCGCCCGTCGACACGCGACTTGAGCCAGCACGGCTGGGCACGTATCTCCATCACGTCCGGGTCGAAGTCGGCCAGCAGTAACCGGGCCAGTTCCAGACGGCTCTCGTAGATCACGTAACCGCCCATCGTCGATGACCAGTAGCTGCCCGACAGGTGTTGCTGCCCGTGCCGTGAACGCACCGCCCGCCAGGGCACCGAGTCCTTAAAATGCCGCAAGCCGAGGCGGCCCACCTCGACCTGCCGCGTGTTGTCCTTGCCGTACCGGATCCAGGCCACAGGCCCGACTTCACCGTCTTCGCCAGCCACCGCATCTCCATAGGCGATCGGCTCGCGGTGATCGCGAGCGACTGATGCATACGATCAAGCACTCGACATGCGAACACGGCAGCGGAGAGCTCTACTTCACTCAGTCGGGTAGAGATTTGCATCAGTCGGCATAGCCGCGATCTACGGCGGGCAGCACGGTGAGCCGGGTACCGACTCACGCCCAGGAAGTGTTCAATCAATGTTCAAGAATCACCTTGATTGTTCACTCTTATCTGGAACCTATATCTCTCTACGCCGTGGAGAGATCCTGGCCATCGTGGGCGAGAACGGCTCCGGCAAGTCGACGCTGACCAAGCTGATCACCGGCATCCTCCTCCCCGACAAGGGCCGCGTCCTCTGGGACGACATCGACCTGGCCCAAGCCAACCCCGACGCTGTGTGGAACCGGACCGCACTCGTCCCACAGAACTTCGCCTGCTGGCCCCTGCGCGTCCGCGAGAACATCACCCTCGGCCAACCCCGCACCTACGACGACGACGCAGTGTGGGACGTCGTCGACGCCGTCGGTATGCGCGACACGGTGGAGAAGTTGCCCCAGCAGATGGACACGCTCCTCACCAGGGAGATGTTCGGTGGAGCCGAGCTGTCCGGCGGCCAGTGGCAGCGCTTGGTGTGCGGGCGAGCCCTGTACCGCCAGACACCCCTCCTGATCTTGGATGAGCCGACGTCTCAGATGGACGCGCGCGGGGAGCACGCCCTGTTCCTGGAGATCAAGAGGATCGCTGCCGGCCGCATGACGATCGTCGTCACCCATCAACTTGAAAACACTCGCCTTGCCGACAGGGTGCTTGTCATGGACAAGGGCCGCGTAATCGAGCATGGGGCCTACGACGACCTCGTCAGTGGCGGTGGCTTGTTCGCCGAACTCGTCGCCCTGGCCAAGGACCGGTGACTGCGAATGCTTCCCTTGCACAATCCGCGACTCGCTGCGCTACGCCGAGGCACAGTGCACAGCGAATGCGCAAATCCTGCCTTCGGTACGCAATGACTCCGTACCGTAATTACCGGCTGCCGATCTTGGGTGATCTTTGAGGACAGGGCACGCAGAGGGCTCCGTTCAGTCCAGAGTATGGCGACGCTGCACGGGTGGCCCATGGGGTCCATGAGTGGTGCCGGGCGGCGTCATAGTCCGCTGGCGATTAGACGTGAGGTCGACACCTCTCGCTCGGACAAAAGCGCTTTAAGCGATCCCATGGTGCCCACATCGGTAATGGTGACGACCTCTGTGTCACTCATGCGGATCGTGGGAAGCCAGCCGTGCTCGGATGGCAGCAGATCGGCGAGTGTGTCGCGGAAGGCACGCTGACGGTGGCGGCCTCCGGCGCCCGGGAACAGCGGTGGCCGCGGTGCGGCGAAGCCGCCGCCGGGCTCGCGCCCGGTCCGCTGCCGGGAGCGGGCAAGCCATTCCGCAATAGGGAAGCCAACCACAGCATCGGGCGGGTAGCGCTCCAAGGTCATTGCTCGGGCTGCAGTGAAGTGCTGTCGCTCGTCCACTTCCAGTATCTGCCGCTCACCGTCCGGATACGTCAGCACGAAATCCAGCCGGCGTCTTTCCCGCGGCGGAGCGTGCTCCGGTAGGACCAGTCCAGTCAACTCGCCATAGATCTCGGACACCGCGTCCCATATGCGCCCGCACTCGGCCCTGCCCGGCCTGATCAGCCACGCCGGACAGCATTCGCGCTCCACCTCGGCATCCACCGCGACAGGCAACCAACGAGCGACACGTTCCTGCACTCTCTCCATGGTCATCCCATCTACTCCCTGCCTCGGGATCCATCCGTAGTTCCAGGACTCTGCCTCAGTTACAGCGGGGCCAAGTGTTCCACCGGGCGTTCTGAGCTCGCAGTCAACTGGACGCGGCGATAGTAGGTCGGCATAGAGCAGGGCGGTCAGATATCGGTGCCGAGATTCCAGGCTACGACGTCAACAACACGCAGCAGCGATGTGCCCTCTGGAGCCTCCGCCTTGAGGGCCGCCCAATGGTTGGGCTGGCGAACGATGTCGTCAACCATGCATTCAGCGAGCGTCGAGAAGAACGTCGTGTCGGTGCGTCCGGACACGGGGTGCATCGGATATCGATCACCGAGGCCCAGGTAACACGCTTTCACCCGCCGGTCGAACAGCGGGATGAACAGCGGTCGCTTCCGGTGAAGGATCTTGGTCAGAGTAGTCAGGCCAACGCCAGGAATCCTTTCAGGAGCATCCAGGGCTCCGATCAGCCCCTCGATCAGTTTCCGGTGGCGGCCATCGCACACTGCCGATTGCAACGTGAGATGTGGCGGCACTGCCGCAAGGCCAGATAGCAGAGAGGGCAGGACGGACTGCAGGGAGTAGAACGCAGTGATGGTGGGCCCAGCGTTCAGTAGCAGAGGGGAAATGAGGTCCCCATCATTGAGGTCGTCACGACCGCTGCCCGTGGCCATTCGATCGTACGCCGGGTACGCAAACGGCCTCCCATACTTGGCGACTGCAGCAGCTCTGTTAGCGGCCTCATCAAAGTAGGAAGAAACCCATCGTGCGGCCGTTTCAACGTTGATGCTGCGACCGCCCACCCAGACCTCCTGAGTAACCATTCAGTCCTTCTCTTCCCATCCGTACCGGCTGTGGCGTACTACGCGTCGCTGACCCAAGTTGCGCATACTCAACCGACGCAGCGGGTGCACATCGAGCGCGGATTCGCGCGTTACCGTGCGCGGCGGACCTCCTCCTGGATGCGGACACGCAACCAGGGCGGCATGTCCACGGGGACACCCTCAGCGTCAGCGAGATAGATACAGAGTTGCCCGCTCATCTCACCCTGGGAGGGACGACCGAAAGCTTCAACGACCAGACGACCCACCTCGTTGACATCTTGGTGTGGGGCACCTGCGTCCGACTGGTCATAGAACATGCGCAGGCCAGGAACACCGGGCAGAGATCGAGTCACCTTCGGCCCCGCGTCCCCGACAACCCGGCTCTCAGCGTCCCAGTACCGGATGAAGCGCAGGTTATACGCGCTAACGACGGCCACCATCGCCAGGTCACTCATGGCCAAACTCCCATCCAGCAGCAGAGTTTGGAGTCTAGCGGCCTCACCGACCGGCAGGGTTCGAGAGCGACGGGGACACCAGCGTCAAGGCCGGCCCCGGTTTCCGAGACCGGTGTACACGCCAGTGGTGCCTCACCCGCTGTTATGTATGCGAGCAGGGAGAACCGCGGATCGCTCAATCTCCACCGACGACGCCACTGCTCACTACGCGCGGATTCTGATGTCTGCGCAGGCCCAGTGCTCACTGAGTGGCGCTCCCCACATCCCTTCAGCAGGTCTGGAAGGCGCGCCTCGTGGAGATCACAGTGTTGGCCCATCTGGCTCATCACCGAACGTCTGCGAGACATCGTCATGGTGAGTCTGGGAGGCATAAGGAACCACAGTCAGGCGCTCAGGGACGGGTGCAATCGTCAGCTCGTCGGCGCCGAACTGGTTGCTGGACTGAGCCCTTGAGGCCAACTCATCACGCAGACGATCCTCCCGATGGGCGGAGCCCTGGGCCGTGCTGCGTTGGGTTACCGCCGTGGCCCGTAGCTGAGTAGCACCGCGTTCGTCCTTCTCCTGGGCACGCCGCAGGAGTGCGGCCCTCTCTTCCTCAGTCATATTCGCTTCGGCGAGTACGGATACGAATTCACCGGCCGGTCCTGCCGCCTCGGCCTGTTCCAGGCTCTGCCTACGCAGTTGCTCCCGTTCCCGCCTAATCTCCTCGCACGCACGGACCAGATCCCCACGGTCTGCCTCAACCGCAGCCCGCTCGTCCCCCCGCAGCACCGGACGCCCAAACCGGCCGGTGGCGGTCAGCTGCTCTTCGAATCCTTCGATTCGTTCCTGTGTGCCGCACAGTCCGGCAGTACGTTCCGCGATCGTGCGGTCCAGCGCTCGGACTTCGCGGATCGCCTCCGCACGTTCGGCAAGGTCCTGGTGTCGGCGCTTGAGCGCGAGCGCGTTCGGGCCTGTCCCCGCGGCGGCCTGCTGTTCGGCGCGGTTGGCGGCGACCTCCGCCTTCTCTGCCGCCGTCCTGATGGCGCGTGCCGCAGCGGCGGCCTTGCGCGCTGCGTCGCGCAGTGCCGAGTTGCTGAGGTGAGCGTAGGGGCGGTCACTCGTCGGCGTGAGTTCCACGGATGCGGCCGACACATCACTTCGATCGGCGGTGGCCGAGGTGGCACGGTTCTCCGGTCCCCCATCCTCGTCACGGGTGTCCGCGTCATGCGGTTCTCCGGCTCCGGGAGCACACGGGGTCGGCAGATCCGCCACGACCTGGCGGACGTACGCGGGGACCGCGTTCTTCGGGAGTTCGGTGAGGATCATGCGTTCCTCGGTGCCGCTCTCGATCTCGCGGATGAGGCCCGCGACGGCGCGGTCAAGCTGTTCCTGGTCGGTGAGTGCGTCGCCGTGGCGGGCGCGGTCGGCGTCGGTCTCGTAGACGGAGAGCGGCAGGAAGAGGTGGAACTCCTTCTTGTCGCGGCTCATCATCGTGTAGAGGGCGTTCGCCTGAGCGCCGGGTCCGTAGACCAGAGCCTCTTGGACGGTGAGGCCCTGCGACTTGTGGCCGGTGATCGCGTATCCGAGGCTGAGCCCGCCCTGTGCGATGTAGTCGGCGTCCACCCATTCGGCAACGTCACGGTGGCCGTCCTCGGTCTTTTCCCGCCACTCGACCAGCACCCGGCGTTCCTCGTCCACGGCGCGCACGATTCCGCGGTAGCCGTTCAGGACGTCGTCGTTCTGCCCTCGGCTCTTCTTACCCCGGTAGTCGTTGACCCGTAGGAGAACCTGGTCACCGACGGACAGGGTCAGCTCGCCGCCACCGGGTAGCGCGTATGCGTGCTCGGGACCGGTGAGGTCGCCGTTCTCCTTCCGCAGTGCGCGGGCGCCGATATTCAGCTCTTCCACGATCTCGTTGGTGGTGGCGAGCATGAGGAGCTGCTGCACGGCGGTGTGGTCGTCGGTGTGTGCGGCCCGCTTGTCGGCCCAGACGGTGAGCATCGCGGCGAGGGTGGCGTCCTTGTCCGCGAGAGCGTGCACGCGGCCGGTCCCGGCGAAGGTCCGGAGCGATTCCACGCGGTTGTCGTCGCGCCACAGCTCCAGGGCCCGGCGCTCGACCATCTCCTTCTGGCGGAAATTCTGGCTGAGGGTGAGCCCGCCCACGAGGTGGTGCACGGCGGCGAAGCTGCCGCCGATGCCGGGCGAGTGGAGCTGCTTGGGGTCACCGATACCGACAACCTTCGTGCCGGTTTCCGCGGCGTGGGTGAGGAGTTCGGCGACGTCGCGGTCATCGCACATCGCGGCTTCGTCCACGACCAACACGTCCACGCCGGTGAGGCCGGAGCCTCCGTTGCGGATGCCGGTCAACCAGGAAGCGAGGGTCCGGGACTCGATGCCCGCCTCGGCCTTCAGGTTCGCGGCGGCTACGGCGGCCGTACTCGCGCCGGCGATGACGAGACCGTGCGCCTCCCATGCCTGGCGCGCGGTATCCATGATCGTGGTCTTGCCCGACCCGGCGATGCCCACGACGGCGTCGATTCCGTGCCCGGCCGTGAGCAGCCGTTCGAGGATGGCACGCTGTTCGTCGGAAAACGTGAAGCTGCCGCCGTGCTGAGCCTCGACGGTGGACAGCGTCATGTCGACCGTGTCGCTGCTGACGGCGGCGGCCTGAGTGCCGAGCCGGTTCGTGGCCTCAGAGACGATCAGCGCTTCGGCCGCCACGACATCCGCCGTGGTGTACCGGTCGGCGTGCGCGAAGTGCTGGGCGCCCTTCGGGTTGAGCTGGACCGCGTATCCGGCGTGCTGAAGTACGGAGTTGGTGAGCTGTTCGGCCTCGGCGGCGTCCGCGACGCCGTACGGGAGGGCGTCCAGCACGGCGGCGATGGCGGCGGCGTGGGTGAACTCCTTGGAGTGGCTGGTCAAGCCAGTCTTGGGGTCGAAGACCTGGGCGCACAGCTCGTCCAGGGTGGGGTTCTGGTCTGCTCGGTCCTGTTCCATCGCGCTGGCTGCGATCGCGTCGGGGTCGTCTCCGGCCGCACGGCCTTCGGCCTGCCAGTAGGCGCGGAGAACATCGTCCCCGACCCCGGCGGCCTCGCCGTTCTTCGCGGCCTTGGACGCGGTGGAGGCGGCGGTGCGCTCGCGGGTCGTGGCGCTGTCGTAGTCGATGCCGAGCTTCGTCAGCAGGTCCCGGACCTGGCTGTCGCGCTTGCTGAAGAGCCGGATCGTGGCTTCGGGAATCGCTGCGATTTCCCAGGCTCCGGTCCGTTCCTCTCGGCGGAAGCTGATGCCGAACTCGTTGGTCAGCTCGCGGCGGATGCGGGCATTCATGAGGGACTGGGTCGCGCGGGTGTGCCGGTGGAGGTCGCGACCCCCGCTGGCCATCGTGGACCACTTGCCGTCGGTGCCCTTGACCATGTTGGCCAGGGTGAAGTGCAGGTGGAAGTGGGGGTCTCCGTACGGGGCACCGTCGACGGGGCGGGCGGCGCGGTGGACCATCATCCAGCCGGAGAATCCGCTCGTCTTCACGGTCTCCGCTTCGTCGCCGTCGCCGTGGTGGCCGCGCATGGCGTACGCGGTCCACCGCTCCAGGGCGCCGATGGACTCCCGGCCGGCGGCCGTGTAGATGCCCTCGACCTGGGCGGCGATCTCCTCGGGCGCGTACGCGAGGAACGCAGACTTCGACTTCGCCAAGTCCAAGGTGACGTCAGCACCGCGGTTGCCGACTTGCACACGGCCTTCGAGGAGGGCGGCCTTGATCTCCTCGGCGTCCCACACGTCCTCGGGCGTGAGCCCTGCCGCCTTGGCCATCGCGACGGCTTCGCGGACGTCCATCGGCAGGTCCCGGAGACGACGTGCACCTTCGCCTGCGGTCTGGGCGTACCGGCGCTTCATGGAAGCGGCGTCGAACAGGTCGGCGGGCTGCTGTCCGGTCTCGGTGGCGTGGGCCTCGACCGCGCGCAGGAGTGCACGGGCGTCCAGGTGGCCGCCCGCCTCGGCGGCGACGGCCTTCTCCACCGTGTCCTCGCCGTAGAGGTCGACAGCGTTGATGCCGACGGCGTCGGCGAGCTTCAGCACCGTCGAAACGGGGACGCGGTGCGTCTCTCCGAACCGCTTGAGCTGGCTCTCCATCCGGCGGAAGGCGTCCTGCTTGCGCTTGGAGTCGAGCAGGGAGGTCGGGTTCACGCTGCGTTCGGCGGCGGCGCGGCGGATGGCGCGGGCCAGTGGGGCGGCGGGGAGCTTGGCGGCCGGCGCGATGGCCAGCTTGGGTTCCACGAGGGTCTGCCCGGTCCGGGGGTCTTCCCCGAGCATGAGGCGCCGGGCGGCCGGGAACTGCTCGGGGGCGAGGACGCTGCCGGGCGTGATGTCGAACTCGGTGAGACCGTTTCCGATCCAGACCAGGGGGCGTTCGCTGGCGTCCAGGTGGTAGTCCACCTGTCCGTCGGCGGGCCGTGGAGGAAGGGCCTGTTCGCCGTAGAGATCGCGGGCGTCGAGCCCGGCTGCGGCGGCGACTTCGACGGCATCGTCCCCGGTGAACCGCGCCGTGCCCTTGCTGCGGAGGAGTCCGCGGGCGCGGAAGAAGGCGCGCTTGGCCGCGCGGTTGGCGAGCAGGGAGGCGACGGGGGCACCAGCGGCTTCGGCCTTGGCCTCGATGGCGGCGACGAGAGGAGCAGCGTCGACCGCTACGGACTTCCCGCATCCGTGGCCGCCGGTAAGGCGGTACTCAACCTGCTCGTCGGACGGGCCGATCATGGTCACCCATCCCACCGGCCCGCTCACCCCCCGCTCTCATCCGGTCAGATTCGGTCGTCTTGGCTGATTGTATCGTCACGAAGTGACGATACCTTGGTCCTCTAAATCCAAGATCATGATCAACGAGGGGGGCCTCGGTCACTCGGATCAGCCTCGTTCCTCCTGCGGACCAGGCTCCTGGAGCCTGATGTCCTGTTGGACTGTTACCTCTGTGAGAGGTGCGCGGGCTGGGGTGCCGTACGTGCTGAGGCGGCATGACGATCCGATGTCGGTGAGGTGCCTACGCGGCGCTGAGTCGTTGGTCCGTGTATGGAGCAGACCCCGCATCCAGCGGCATCCCGCCGGTTCGCCGAGTTGTCGGGCCCGTACTGGATGGCCTCGGACTTCCCGGCGTCCGGGCCCGGCACAGAGGGCCAGTTCGGGCCTGGACATCAGACTTCACCCCCTGCACCAAGCGATCGGCCGCAGGGCGGAGCACGCCCCGGCCGGCGGAGGGCTCGTAGCCACTGATCCGTCGCTCCTGCTGCGGGGGCGAGCGGTCTGGTTGGGCCCTGCCCGACCAGCCAGCGCCAGGTGACATGACGAAGGCCCCCGCTCCGATCCTTGGGTTCTAGTAGTCGTCGCAACACCCCAGCTCAGGGGATGCGATGGACTTCAAGATCCGGGAGATCCGGACTGCCCAGGGGCCGAAGAAGCTGCTGCGTGAGCGGGAGGAATACTTCCGGCTCATGCAGCAGGGCTTCAGCAACGGGCACGCATGCCAGATAGTCGGCATCAACACGAAGACCGGGCGCCGATGGCGCAACGGTCGCAGCGCCGAGCGCAAGCAGAAGGCGGCACCCCCGGTTCGGCCGGTGGTGCCGCCTTCTGGTCCGTCCAGGTATCTGGGCGAGGCGGACCGGATCTACATCGCCGACCGGTTGCGGGAGAAGGCGTCGGTGCGTGCGATCGCCGCAGAGCTGGGCCGCAGCCCGTCCACCGTCAGCCGGGAAATCCGGCGCAACCGCACGAACGGGACCCGCGGACTGTGGCACTACCGGCCCTACGCCGCCCAGGCCCGCGCCGACGCCCGACGGCCACGCCCCAAGCCGGGGAAGATCAGACAGAACCCCGAGCTGCGGGACTTCGTCCAGGCCGGCCTGGAGGAGCGGTGGAGCCCGGAACAGATCTGCCAGGCTTTGCGGATGAGCTTCCCCGACCGGCCGGAGATGCACGTGGTCCACGAGACCGTCTACCAGGCGCTCTACGTCCAGGGCCGGGGTGAACTGCGCCGCGAGGTCGCCCGCGCCCTGCGTTCGGGACGCACTCGCCGCAAGCCCCAGCGGCAGGCCAACTGCCGCCAGCCCCGCTTCAAGGACCCCATGGTCATGATCAGCGACCGGCCCGCCGACGCAGAAGACCGGGCGGTGCCCGGCCACTGGGAAGGCGACCTGATCATCGGCAGGGACGGCGCCTCGGCCATCGGCACCCTCGTCGAGCGCGCCACCCGCTACGTGATGCTCCTGCACCTGCCCGACGGACGCGGTGCCGAGGACGTCCGCGACGCGCTGGTCACCACCGTGAAAACCCTGCCCGGCCACCTGGTCCGTTCGCTGACCTGGGATCAGGGCAGCGAGATGGCCGCCCATGTCTCCTTCACCGTCGCCACCGACGTCCCGGTCTACTTCTGCGACCCCGCCAGCCCCTGGCAACGAGGCTCGAACGAGAACACGAACGGCCTGCTGCGGCAGTACTTTCCCAAGGGCACCGACCTGTCCACCCACACCCGCGCAGACCTCGACGCCGTCGCCGCCCAGCTCAACGGCCGCCCACGCAAAACGCTCGGCTGGGAAACCCCAGCCGAGCGCCTGCATAAACTGCTCGCGGCCTGAACAACCGACCACGTGTTGCGACGACCCCTAGAAACCGCCATCTGGAGCGGGGACCTTCGTCATGTTCGCCGGATGGCCTCTTGGCCGACGGCTACGTGTTCAGGGGCCATTCGCCGAACGGCACCGGCGCCTGGCCTTGGGCTTCGCGCACGGCTTCCTCCGTACCGCACGTGGTGCAGATGAAGACCTCGCTGTCGGTGGTCAGCCGGGAACGGGCGGGTCGTTCACCGAGCGGGCCGCCGCAGCGCGGACAGCGGGTGTCGAGCACGGGTCACTCCTCGGGATGCTCACGGGCGGACTTGAGGATCAGGTTCCAGGTCGGGCGGGAGTAGGTCTTCTCCGTCTGCCCCTGAAGCTCGGGGATCAGGTCGGCGTTCTTCGCCCCGGGGTTCGCCGCGATGGCCTGCCGGGCAAGGGTCAGCCGCTCGTCTCCCTGGTAGGGGTAGGCCAGTCCGCGGCGGCCGGTGGGCCGTCCGCCGGCGTGCCCGCGGCCCTTGCGGTCCGCGAGGTACTGCCACAGCCTCCAGCGCTTCCACTTCGGGCGGCGCCGGGTCGGAAGCTCGTCCCAGTCGTCCGGTGCCGGCCATCCCTCTGGCGGGTTCTTGACGTAGTGGGAGACGGTGGCGGAGTCGGCAAACCCGCAGATCTTCGCCGCCTCGGCCGGGCCCACCATCTCTTCGGCGTCGCCGTCGAGCTTCGGCGGGTTGGTGGTGCTGGCTGCGGCGCGCTGCCGCTGAAGCTCGTGGTGCCACGTCGCCCATACGTCGCCGTCCCAGTGCATGACGCCGTCGATGGTCTCCGCGACGGGCGGGTGCCCGTTGTTCTCCCGGTCGGTCCAGAGGTTTTGCAGCGTGGGTTCGCTGATGCCGTGGACCTTGCGCAGGTCTGCGCGTGAGTAGAGCGTGCGGCCGGTCTTGGGGGACACGGTCGTCTCCTGTTCTTGGTCGGGGTCGTGACCGCTCGGCGCGGTCATTGGATCTCGTCCGGGTCCGGGGCCGGCGTCCACGTACGGCTGCCTGCCGGTTCGAGCCGGGTGAGGGTGGCTATGTCGGCCAGGGGGACGGCGGCGGCCCAGTCGGCGCGGCCGGGGTGGTCGACGGGCAGGTTGAGCACGAGGTGGCGGCCGGTCGGGGGGAAGTCCTCGACGATGACGAAGCTGTCGGTGGGATCAGCGCCGATGCTGTTACCCCTCGTGAGCTGGGCGATGTCGCCGGGCTGGGGACAGTCGGGGTGCCGGTCACATAGCATGGTGCGGTCTTTCTGGTGAGAGACACTGACGGCCAGCGCCTTGTTGCCCTTGTGCGCTGGCCGTCGTCTGTTGTCTGGGTGCGTGGCGTCCTGTGGAACGCGCGGCCGGTCGGAGGTTGCCCGCTCCGCTGACGGCGAAGTAATTAAACCACCTTTAGGTTGAGCGGGTGGGGCCCTGATCCGGAGGACGGCGGGCATCAGAAGAGGGCGTCCTGATCTGCGGGGTGTCGGACCCGGTCGCGCGGTGGCCGGGTGATGCGGAGTTCGTAGCGGGGCCGTCCGGCGTGTGGCGGAAGGTGGGCTTCGCGGCGGTACCGTCTCCAGGCCACAACGGGGGCGCCCTGGCCCACCCATCCCGCCGGGTACGGGGCAGTGAGCTGAGCCCAGCGGCTTCGGCTCCGCGGAACGGCCCATCTGTCCTCGACCGCGGTGATCGGAGGCAGTGTCCGCCAGCCGGGAACGCGTGGTCGTGGGCGTCCTCCACGGCCTCGTTGTCACCGTCCCCGAACCCGCCTCCGCAATGGATGGGGCCTTCCCACTCACACGCGAGACACCCGCCCCGAAATTCCTGCTCGTCTCCCCGGCGGCCGGTCGGCCGACTGCGGGAGAGAAGGGTTGGGGTGTGGTGTGCGGGCGGGTCCAGGTCGTGGCCGAGGTCGCAGTACGCGCCGCCGGGGTGTCCGGGCTGGATGTGCCACGCATGCCCCGCGCTCTCGGGGCGGTGACGCGTCCGTGCGTTGCGCATCCGCCAGTAGTACGTCTGCCGTGCCCGTGCTCCAGTCGGCTCGGCGGCGGGAACGGGCACGACTTCCTGCTTCCGGCGGCGAGCACTTCGCGGAGCGGGTCAGCGAGCACGGCCTGTTCGTCGGGGGCGTCGAGGAACCGCGGCCCGTACGCGCGGCGCACCGCGCGGCGGGCGTCCTGGTGGCGGTCGAGATCCGGGTAGTACGGCGACCGGTCGAGCACGTCATAACCGTGCTGGGTGAGCACGTCTGCGATGAGCGACCTGACCTGTACGGGGTCGAGGGCGGAGAGGTCGGATTCCCCCGGGGCCGCGAGGAGTACGCGGATCAGCTCGGTCGCGCTGAGCCGGGGGTGGAGGGGAACGCTGAGCCGGTGGACGCCGTCCCGGCTGGGGGTGGCGGCTCCTCGGCGGCTCGGTGTCCTGGTGGTGCTGCGGTCTTCTGTCGTCTCGTCCATCGTGTGGGCCTTCGATGACTCGGGATGCTGGTGGGCGGCGGTGTCAGAACAGGGCGTGTTCGGCACGGGCGGCGGCGGTGCGGAGTGCGCAGGCAGCGTCGGCGGCGGTACGGCCGGGCTCGGCGCTCCACCGGTCGATGGCCTCGCGGTGCAGGGCCTTGGCGGCGGCGGGGTCGTCGGCGTCGACGGGGTGACCGGTGACGGTTTCCGCGAGGATGGCGAACGCCTGGTCGCGGGCGCGATAGATGCGGTCCCAGTCGTACGTCCGGCCGGCGGCTCCGCGCCCGTGGCCGGCGGCGACTTCGACGGCGCCGCGCGGCCAGCACGGCAACGTGGCCGTACGGCCGGGACCGTCGAACAGGCGCGGGCCCTGGTGGATGCCGACGTGTTCGATGTGGCGGGCGGCCCATGCCAGGATCGCGGTCGGAGTGTCGGCGATGACGATGCTTTCGGGGGTGTGGTGGGTCGGCACGGTGCTGTCCTTCGGGAAGCGGGGGCGGCGGCGCGCTGCCGCCGCCCCTCGGTCGGCTGCTAGTGGTAGGCGGGGATCAGTCGGCGGACCTTGTCCTCTCCGATGCACCCGCCCTTGTGACGGCGCGCGCTCGGCGGCTCTCCGTTGCGCCCGCGCAGGTGTGACCAGAACTTCGGGCCTTCCCACGGGCACAGTTCGCAGCTGAGGAACCAGTGGTTATCGCTGCCGGGAAACCCGGTGAGGACTGCCCGCCAGTGGTGGGCCCGAAGTCCCGCGAAGGCGATCTGCGCGCCCTCGGTGTTGCGATCGTTGACCGGCATCCGCGGGTGTAGGAGAGGACCCGGCCCGCACAACGGTGTGGGGGCCTCGGCCAGCACCTGGTCCAGGGGAACGGCGCCGCTCCGACCGGCGGCGTACTCCTCCGCGAGATGGGCGGCGGCCATGTCGGTGCCAGGGGTCCCCTTGGGCGGACGGCGGAGGTTGCGTTCGCCCTCGGTGGTGAGGACGAGCCAATCCCGGTGCCACCTGTAGGCGCGGCCGATGACCTGGTCTTCGCCGACGATCACGGGGTATCGGCATTGGATGTCGGGGGAGCCGACGCGGTACGTCGGGACGGTGGTGCTGCCCTCGGTCGCGGGGACGATGAGCCTGCCCGCTTCGGTGCCGGGGACGGTGATGGTCGCGGGTCGTTCGAGGAGTTGCGTGGTCATGGTGGTGCCCTGTTCTGGTGAGAGAGGGGCCCGTCCCCCGGCGTGCTCGGCCGCCAGGGGTACGGGGTGGGGGCGTGGTTACGCGGCCTCGGCCGGGGCCTGCGGGGCGGCGGTCCATTCACGGCGCGGAGTGATGCCCAGCTCGTCTAGGACTGGGGCGTGGCTGCCGTTGTCCGGGACCCATTCCCAGTCGGCGCCTTCGGTGCCGGGCCGGTCGGTCCAGGTGAGCATGTAGGAGCGGCCGGAGGTGCGGGGGTCGCCGCACACCGCCTTTGCCTCGCGGCGGGTCATCGCCCACAAGGCGCGCTTGCGGGAACGGCGAGAGTTCTTCGAGGTGATGAGCACCAGTGCCATGCCCTCCTGCCCGTTTGCCCTTTCGGCGGGAGCCGTCGCCGGGGTCGGCCTCCCTTCAGGCGCATGTTGATGTAGAGCCCAGCGGCGCGCTTTCGCGTGCCATGGGCTGGGGTGGCCGGTAGGGCACGTCTCAGCCGCCGGTACCGGCTCCTTGATCGGCGGAGCCTGTTGGGCCTGCTCCTGGTGCTCGGCGGCCTCGGCCCGAGGCGACTGCTGCATCTCGTCGGCGCTCTTGCGCCCGGACACGTCGTCATAGGGAGCGGTCCAGGTCCAGCCGTCGTGACGGTTGTCCGCCGCGCGAACGACGCGCTGACCGACGCCGTTGTGAATGTGCGGGATCGTCACCGACTTCGGGTTGACCCGCAGGACCTCGTACCAAGTGCCTCGATAGAGAACGAAGTCCCCGCGCATGAAGTCGGCTTTCGACCACATCTTGAAGCCCTCGGCCTCGGCGTCCTTGATGACCTGCTCCCAGTGAGTGATCTCCTCCGTCAGCTCCTGGCGCTCGGTCTCTAGCTCGGGGTCTGCCGGACTCCGGGAAAACCCCTTGGCGGACTCGCCGCGCTGCCACTTCTCGACCGCGCGGAGGTCGGCCCGCAGCTTGTCGAGACGGCGTAGCGTGCGGCCGGGGTCCTTCTTGAACCGCTCGTAGTTCGCGGCGGCCTGTGCCCGGCCGGTCCAGTGGGCGGCGCGGTCGCTTTCGCCGATGCTCTTGCGCATCGCGTTGTCCATCCGCGCGTGATCACGGCGGGCGCGGCCCTCGGAGTGGTGTCCGATGAGGATGGGCTGACCGAAGGCGAACCGCTCGGATATCTCGTGGCTCGACTTCCATGCGGCCTCGGAATTCTGGGCGGCGCTGGCGGCGTATCCGCCGAACCTCTCCGCCCGGCCTTCGGCCTTCTCTTCCCGTTCCTTCTCGGCGTCGGAGAACGAGCGGCGGTCGGCGTTGTCGATGGCCAACGTGACCTCGAAGCCTGCGTCTCGGAGTCGCTGCGCGAGGAGTTCGAGCGAGGGGGTGTAGGTGGCGTGGTCGCGGCTGTGCGGGAGGTACCAGCAGTCAAGGTTTCGGCTCCAGCGGAAGGGCTGGCGCTGGGTCCGGCCGTACTCGCGGAGTCGCAGAATCTCGGCCGATCCGTCGCCCCGGCTCGTGCCCGCGATCAGGGTTCCTTCTCGGCGGGTGTGGGTGATCTCGATAGTCACTGAACTGGCTTTCCCTGGTGAGAGTTTGGTCCGTCCGCAGGGCGGACCGTGCGTTGGCAGCGGCGCTGCACCACCGGCGCGGGCCGTGAGGGACGATCGGCTCGCGGGTCGTCGCGCCTGCGCGACGACAGGGGCTGTCGCGCCCCCGCGGGGCGCGTCCGCTGCGGTCCGGTGCCCGTCGTCGGTCGGCGGAGCCGCCTGCGGCGGAGTCGGCCGGCGGCGGAGTCGGCCGGCGGCGGTGAACGCACCGGACCTGTCCTGCCGCCCCGAAGGGGTGTCCGCTGGGGTGCTGGGGGCCTGCAGGTCCGGAGGGTTGCCCTCCCCCGGACCGGCGGGGCCGTGGTCAGCTGCGGTGGAGCGTGTGCCGGGCGGCCGGGTCGGCGTCGGCCAGTCCGGTCCGCTCGCGCCATGCCTGGCGGACGGCGGCGCGGAGCGCGTCCCCGTCGTCGTAGGCGAAACGTCCCCGGCGCAGGTTGCGGACGATGTCGCGGAAAGTGTCCTGGTGCATCGTGGTCAGCGTGTCGTCAAGCGGGGTCAGCTCGTGAGGGAACATCGCCTGGACGCTGTCGCCCGGCTGCGGGGCACCGCGGGTGAAGAACCAGACGACCGCCATCGTGGCCTCGTCGGCGAACTCCGGCCCGCCGAATGGACCGACGACGACGGCGGGGCGGGTGTCGAGCTGGTGACCCCGGAACCAGGGCCCGCCGATCACGAGCGTCGCGGTGGGGAAGTCCTGCACGGTCGGCTTCGGTGCGGTGGTGAGCATGTCGTGTCCTGTCTGGTGAGAGATTCCGCCGGGGCCGGTCGGCCCCGGCGGGGGTGCCGGTCGGGGGGTTGCCCTCCCCCTTCCGGCACCATTAATTAAACCATGTTCTAGGGTTTGGGTCAACCCGTCACGGCAAGTTCGCGGCGGTGCTCGGCGGCCGTCGTGACGGCGCGGGCGATGGCGCGGCCGGTCTCGATGGCCCGGACGGCGGACTCGTGCACCGGGGGCCTCTTGTCCTGAGTGATGATGCCCGCAAGCGGCGGCATGACGGCGGGGCCCGGGGCGATTCCGAGGATGAGCGCGGCGACGTGAGCGGCTGAGGCGACTTCGGCGGCGTGCTGACCGGGAAGGGGGGCGTCCACCTCGGGGACGCGTCGCCACGCGTGGCCGTACAGCAGGATGCGGACGGCGTTGTCGGGGGCATCCTGGGTGAAGTCGAACCCTCCGGCCTGCTCCGGGTCCTCGTGGTACTGGTCGCGGTACTGGTTCACCAGGACATCGCGGATGACCTCGGCGGCGAACGGGGCTGCGGCGGGCGGCTCGTAGGCGCCGCCGTCCGTCTGGCTGATGTCGAAGACCGGCCCGGCCTTGAAGCCGGAGACCTTGCGCCCTGGCTCTCGGCGGCCTCGCCTGCGGCCTCTCGCTGCCCGCCGTCAGGGGCTGCGGCCGTAGCCTCCTGGGCATCCTCGGTCCGGCGCTTGATCGGCGTCCAGATACGGAGGGAGGTGGACCCCTTGACCGGGAAGCGTCCCACCTTTCGCCAGTCTCCGGAGCTGAGTACGTGGGTCGCGTTCGGGCACTGGGCGGCGATGGCGATGCAGTTGGTGGGGCTGCGGTCATCGCGGTCCGGGTGGGTCAGGTTCGCGGCCGTGCGCATGACGGCGGCCCAGAATTCCTCGCTGCCGACCATCGCGCCGTACGCGCGATCCATGACGGCTTCGAGTTCGCCGCGCATCTTGACGGAGTAGGCCCGGCGCTCTTCGTCGGTCATTTTCGGCTTACGGGGCATGTCGCGGTCCTCCTGGTGAGAGATCGGCGTCCGGGGCCGGCTGACCCTCGGGGGTGTCGGCAGGGGGTTGCCCTCCCCCTTCCGGCACCACTAATTAAACCATGTTCTTGGGTGATCGGCAACCCCTTAAATCCAGTACAACCCCGCTTCGTTGCTCACGGCCCGGTATGCGGCTATGACCTCGTCTTCTATTTTCGTCCAGTGTTCGAGGATATCGGGGGCGGTCTTTTTGTCGCTGGCTGCGCGCGTCGCCCTGCGCCACTCGATGGCGATTTTGAGCGTGCGGAGTTGAGACCGGGTCAGTTCCCACCGGCCGGAGTCCGGGAGTTGATCGCCGTAGGCCATTGCTACGGCGCTGTTGATGTGTTCGGTACCGGACCAAACATTATGTGCGGTTTGGAGAGCAAGGGCGCGCTTGAGGGTGCACCGCAGGTGCGGGGCCTGGACGATCCATTGCGGCTCGATGGTGAATATGTCGGCGCTCATCACGGGGCCTTTTCTTGTGGGAGGAGCGGCGCGCTAAGGGAGCGCGCCGCCGGGATTCATGGGGCGATTAGAGGGCGTATCCGTCGACGTATTCGCCGTACTCGTCTTCGGATGTCTGGACGCTGGGGAGAAAGCGACTCACCGCGAATACAACGGCGTCGGCGATAGTCCGGGGCACATCGTTGAGTACAAGGCTCACCGCATCGCCGTCGAGCCCGATACGGACTTCTCCCGGCTCAAGATTCATGTAGACAAAGGCCGTTGTACCGTCGATGCGGGTTCGCGCTCCGGGAAGTCGCTCGGAGAGGTCGCGTGCGGCTTCCTCGACGTCCCGGCGCATCTCGGCCTGTGCGCGGTTGTGCTCCTTCACTCGCTCGTGAACGTCACGGTGCGCGGGGATGAGGTCGGCGGCGATCCGGGCCGCGATGTCCGCCGGGTCCTCGGTCATGGCGACTCGGACGGTGTCGCGCTCGCCCCTGCGGAACGGGTAGTCGGTGGCGGGGAACGCGCCTCGGATGTGCAGGTGGCCAGGGTCATCGAACCGCTCGGAAAGGTGGAGCTGTCGGCCGTCCAGGTGGGTGAAGGTGGCGGCGTGGTCCAGCTCCTTGACGCCGTGGCGTGCGGGCTGCGGTCGCCAGTTCCCGCCGAGTTCGAGCGCGATCGGGTGGGCCAGCTCCGCGACGGTCAGCGGCATGTTCATCCCTTGTCTCCTGGTGAGAGAGATTGTCGGCGGCCGGTCGGCCTGCCGTGTGCCGGTCGGGGGTTGCCCTCCCCTTCCGACATCACTAATTAAACCACGTTCTAAGGGTTGGGTCAACCCGGATATAGGCCCTGACCTGCCATTTCACCGTTCCGCCGACCCGCACCCGCTCGGCCGGGCCCGGCCACAACGGGCCTGGGCGGGGTTCCCTCCTCGGTCGGACAGCTCCGCCGTATCAGGGTTCCGGGCGCGGTGTCCTGGCTCGCGTAGCGACCGCGCAGCGGCTCGGCCTGGACGCCGCGCCCGGGTTCCTGATACGCCCCCGGGTGTCCGGCCGAGGAGGGAACCCCGCCTTCACCCGCACCACAACACTCCCGCACCCGACCGACCAGCCCCCACCCCTCCGAGGAGGACCCGCCGGAGGCAGCCTGTTCGCCCTGGCCGGCACCCAACCAACCCGTCGCAGGTGTCCAGAGTCGGGGCAGTTCAGGGGGTGGATCGGTCGTGGCGTGCGCCATGCAGTTCCGCCCACCCTGCCGACCGCTGCCCTTGCCAGTGCGGATGGAACAGCACGGTCGCTGACAGGTGGATCAGCCTTCTGCGCAGCGCTGATCGGGGGGAGTCGTCCGTCGCATACCTAAATTCCATCATGTGTTCGATTTTGCAGTCACGTCGATCTTCGAGAGACGCACGTCCGGAAGTTTGACTGAGCGCTCTACATGGCACCGCTCGCCAACCGCAGCGCTCAGTCGTCCCCAGTCGCGTTTGGCAGGGCACGGGCACATCCTGAGAGGACACGAAGGGGTAGGACCATGGGTTCCTGTGGCTTTCTCGCGACTGATATGGACTCCCGCATGTTTGGGTCCATCTACTCGGATGCTGAGCCGCTGGAGGATCTTCCGCAGGCCGACCGGAGCTGCTTCAACGGGCGCATGCTCCTTCACTATCTCTGGCCGGACAAGCACGTCGATCTCCGCACTGGCCTGCACGGGAAGTTGTGGGCAACGCCCACGGCCTACAGCCCAGAGGAAGCATCTGATTTCCTCTCCCTTTTCCAGCCACGGGTCCTAAGGCTGTACGCAGTCCTGATCGACCCCACGCTGGTCCCGGACCTGCGAGGACCGAAACGAGTAGCCTCAGGCGGAGGCATAGAGTTCCTTCTCCCCGGCGGAGCGCCAGTCGCGGCCATTGCACATCCGACGGAGGTGAGGGTCCGGTGAACTCGCGATCGCTTCGTGAGGTGCTGCTCTACGGAGCCAAAGACGTACAAGCTGCGAGCTATGAACTTGTCATCGACGGCGCCGACCGGCACGGAGCCATGGAGTGGACCGTGCAATCCAGAGGCGGTCCCGATGGCCTCACGCGGCTAGTTTCAGCTTTCGAATCACCCGAAGCCGACGACGGGACCACCCAGTTCGAGCTTCGTGGCTACGCGTGCGTACCCGATGGGAATTGCACTCATTTCATAACCCGCACCGGTGCGCTGCCCGACGATGACGCCGTGCTACTGCTGGCCGCTGAGGTCTACCAAGCTGTAGAAGCACTCACCGCGTCAGACCTCAGGAAACCGCGCGCGTAGGACCCGCCTCGGTGTCTGGGCGCTGCATCGAAGAGCGTCGTCCACTTGGCGAGCAGTGCCAACTGTCGCGCTCAGTAACAGCGACTCGGGGGTTTCGGTGGTGCAGTCGGCGGCGGACAGTGCCTCCGTCGGGGAGGTGCCGCCCGTGGTCGCGCGGAGCGCGACGGAAGTGCCGTCGTGCCCGCAGGGCACGCCCGTTTGGGCCCGGCGTCCGGACGGGCCGGGAGGGCCGCCCGCGGCCCGGACGGCTCGGCCGGCTGCGAGCCGGGCCAGGCTGAGCCGTCCCGGAGGGACGCCCTTCGTACGGGGCCGGTGAGCGGGGCCGGCCACCGACGCGGGCGGGCCCGGACGGTGGTGGGCGGAGCGTGGGGTGGGCGGCTCGATGCCGTCCACCCCACGGCCCGGCGGCCGAGGTCCGGCCGGGCGGTGCCTCCCGCCCGGCCGGGTCCCTGCTACGCGGCGACCGGTTCGCGTGCGGCGACGCGGCACCGGGTGAGTACGGTCTGTGCGGTCTCGCCGTAGATGCTGTGGTCCTTGACCGTGCCGGTCAGCTCGACCTCGTCGCCCTGGTCGGGGACGTCGGCGGCGGAGCTGAACCAGACGAACACGTTGCCGCTCGGGTCCTGGAACTTCACCAGTCGGCGGCGCTGGGTGTGGTAGCCGTACGTCCGGCCCTCCAGCTCGATCACGGTGGTGACGGTGGCGTTCGTGCTGATGCGCTCGCCCACGGTGCCCTGCGGCTTGCTGTTCTGGGCGGCCCGCTCGGTGGCCTCCTTTTCCTGGTCGCGGTACCAACCCGCGATGGCGGACACGAGCGTCGGCAGGTGGCGCGGGTCGACGGTCTCGCCCTTCGCCAACTGGCCCACCTTGTGGCGGTAGTCGGAGAGGCTGCCGTATCCCTGGGCGGCCCATGCCCGGACGGCGGCGGCGGTGGTCGGCGCGTCGGGGTCGGCGTCGATGGCGGCCCGCCACTCCATCGGGGCCTTGCGGTCGAAGAAGTACGCTTCGACGCCGTCGGCGGTCGGCTGGGTGTTCTTCCACTGCTCGGACCGGCTGTAGAAGCGGCCTTCGGCCTTCACGATGGCGGCGGTCACCCGCAGGACCTCGATCACCAGGACGCGGAGATCGGCCGGGATGCCGCCCTCCTCGCCGTCCCAGTCGGAGTCCTTCAGCGTGCCGAACCTCCACAGGGCCTCAAGGCCCTTGATTGGCAGACCGGTGTACGGCTCCACGCACGTGGTGCCCAACTGCCGCATCTCGCCGTTCTCGTGCCGGGCGAGATAGGTGGCGGTGCGGTGGCGGGCGACGGCACACCCGTGGCAGAAGTTCTCGATGGCGCGGTACTGGCGCGCGGCCTCGGCGTCCTGCTCGGGCAGACCGGGGAACAGGCTGGTGATCGTCTCGCCCTCCGCGTCGTGGTCCAGGCGGGCGATGACGGTCCAGCCCTGGTGACGGGGGATGGCACCGGAGATCGTCACGGTGACGGTGGAGCGCTTACCGATCAGACGGCCGTCGATGTCGTGGTAGTCGGCAAGGAACGGCACGGAGATGTCGAGCGCGTACGCGCTGAGGTGGTGGACGGCGGCGCGGGCATTGGTCGCCTCGACAAGCTGACGGACGCGGGACTGGGCCGTGGCGGGGATGGAAAACCGCACGGCTGCGCTGGTCATCGGGGGTGCTCCTGCTGGTGAGAGAGGAATCGCGGGCCCGGCCGGGCGGGTTGCCCTCCGCGTGCGGCCGGGGTTGGGCCGGATGGCGGCCCGTGGTATTGGAGGGGGTGTTGCCCTCCCCCTCCAACACAATTAATTAAACCATGTTCTGGGGTGTGGGGCAAGCATCCCGGCCGGGGATGTCGAGTGCGGCGCGGTCACGCAGGAACGCAGCGAACAAGGCGGCGGTGTAGCTGTCGGCGGTGCCGTACGTACGGCGGCAGTCCAGCGCTCCGATGCGCTCGCCCCGGTGGTGGACCGGGAACGGCTGGCCGGGGGCCGGGATGGCGAGCGCGTACAGTCCGCGCGGGGTGTCCACGCGCAGGACGACGGCGGCCTGGTGGTCGTAGGCGGAAGACCAGCGGGCGGGCCCGATACCGAACTCCGCGAGACCGGACGCGATGGCGCGGGCCTGCATGATGTCGGCGGTGGTGCCGGGGTCGGGCTCGGCGGGGGCGGGGACGCATCCGCAACCGTGGTCGTCGGCGCGGGTCTCGAACAGAGCTGTACGGGTCACTGTGGGGCTCCTGGAGTGGCCGGGGGCGGGCGGGTTCCCGCCCCCGGCGTCGGGCTGCTGAGGTGTTTAGGCGGCGGCTTCGTCGTCGCTGGCCGGTTCGTCGGCTTCCTCGGCCTCCGGCTCGCTCGCCTCTTCGTCGGTGCCGGGCTCCTGCTCGGTCTCCGGCTCGCTGCCGGACGTGATCGCGGCGCGGGGCTTCTTCTTCGACGGGTCGTAGGGCTCCCCGTCCACGACCGACTGCTCAATGGGCGTGAGCGGGCACCCGAGGGACGCGAGCACCTGGAACCACCGACCGGTGGGCTTCCGCGTCCACGGGGCGTGCTGGCTGTCCGTGCGCCACGCCGAGCGGTTCGCGCACTTCTCCCGGACGGCCGCGATGGCGGCGAACTGGAGCTGAGGGGCCCGGCGTGGGTCCTTGGCGACGTGCCCGGCGAAACTGCCCCGATCCTTGGCCTGCTCGGTGTTCAGGCCCAGGAATCCGGCCAGGATCTCGGTGGTGCCCTCCTTGTTCAGATCGTCGGAGATTCCCCAACTGCCGTTCAAAAGAGCGTTATTGACATGACCGATCAGGGTGTTGGTGGTGTTCTTCGGGAGGTTCCGCCGCTTGATCAGGTCCGTGATCCACTTCCGGCGCAGGGCCTCGGCCGCGTCCCAGTCGATGTTCCCCTTCTTGACGGCGGCGCGGGCGGCGCGCTCGGCCTCCTTGTCGGCGGTGGTCATCGTGCCGCCGCTGGCGCTGGCACCCTCGGGCACCGTGTGCCCGTACAGACCGGGAGCGGAGCAGTAAGGCTCGTACCGGTCCCCCCGCCGCTCATCGAACACCCACACAAGCCCCTTGCACTCGGCGTGCTCCTCGGTACTGATGCCGCGCAGTCGCCACACGGGCGTGGCCCGCTCGGACAGCTCCTCGGCGTCCCTGATCTTCTGCCCGGCCGTCTCCAGCTCCGCGCGGTGCGCCTCCGCCTTGACCCGCTTGTCGCGCTTGGTCCGCTCGATGGCGATGGCCCAGTCAACGTCTCCCTCGTCGGCGTCATCCTCGGCAGCGGCCTCGGTGATCGCGGCGAGTGCTTCGGCGTCGTCGGCGAACTCCGAGAGCGCGGCCAGGTGCTCGAAAGTCCACTCGTAGCTGCCCGCGCCGCTGACGGCGGCGCTCAACTTCTCGTCAGACCTGACCTTGACCAGCGTCTTGACGTCCTTCTGCCGAACACCTGCGGCCTTGGCGATGCGGCCGACCTGCGCGCCCGCCTCGGCGGCGCTGAACATGGCCTGGTTCATCTCGGACGGGCTGAGGCTCTTACGGTGCTGGGCGGTCGTGATCATGTCGAGGAACTGCCCGGCCTCGTCACGGTCGTCGTCCTCCCACTCGTACGGCAGGTGGGTGAGACCCGCGTCCGTCGCTGCGTGGTAGCGGCGGTTTCCGTCGTTGACCTGGAGGACTCCGCCGTCGAGCCGCTGGATCTTGACGGGGATGCGGCACCCTTCTGCGCGGAGCGATTCCACGAACGGCGCGTTCAGGTCGAGGTCTTCGCGGGCGTTCTTCGGGTGCGGGGTGAGCGCGTCGATCCGGATGACGGGACGGGGGGTGACCGGCACGGTCTCCAGCCCTGCGGCGACGGTGGCGGCCAGTCGCTGGAACCCGTCGATGATCTGCGGCACGTCGCCGTGGGTGCGGACGACGTACAGCGGCTCCACGACGCCGTTGTCCTTCACGTCGGCCAGCAGATCAGCCGGGGCCTCGACGTCGCGGACGTTGCCGGGGTGCGCGGCAAGTTCGGCGACCGTGAGGGTCGACCACGGGGCAGGGACAGCCTGGACGCCGGCCTGGGTCTTGGTGTTCGTCATCGGTCCTTCTTCTTCCTGGTGAGAGTTCTTCGGGCCGTTCGGCCCGGTGACGGTGTCGGCCGGAGGGTTGCCCTCCCCCTTCCGATACCATTAATTAAACCATGTTCTTACGGGTGGGGCAACCAGGGGTGCTGTGATCGCCGTCACTCGCGTGCAGGGCTGCGGCGGCGCGGATCATCACGGCGGCCTCGGCGGTGGTTCGCTCGGGCTCGTCCCCCAGCACCACAGCAGGGTGCGCCGGTAGGCGTCCTCCGTGAGCTTCAGCTTTCGCCACCGGACGCCGGAGACGGGGCGGCCGTTGATGTGGTTGCTGAGCACCACAAGGGAGTCGAACAGGGCGCGTTGGAAGACGTGCCACGGCTCACCGCGTACGGACCAGCGGGGCCGGGCGGAGCGTACGCCGCGCTCCCACGCGTGCAGCACGGTGCACGGGGCGGTGTCGCCCATTCGGCCGGGCTGCCAGAGGTGGTCACCCTGGTAAAGCCCGACGCGTTCAATGTGGTCGGCGGCGGCAGTGAGGATACGGGCGGGGGTGGCCGGTGGCTTTCGAGCGGACACGGTCATGCCTCCTGGGGTAGGTCGCGGGCTCGGCGGCCGGGGGGCGGCGGATGGCCGCCCCCCGGCCTTGACGGGGTTACGCGGCTATGGACCCGGCCGTGGTGCGGCCGATCCGCTTACCGCCGATGTCGGCGCGGCTTCCCGCCGTCCATCCGGCTCCGTACCCGTTGCCGGTCATGGTGGTGGTGCCGCCCTTCCGTGCACGCGGGTAAGCCTGCTGGTAGCTGCGCGAGACGACGGCCTTGCGGTCCGCAAGCACGAGGGCCGCGCTGCGGCCGGTGGCGCTGGTCTCGCCCCTGACTTCTTCGCGTGCGCCGCGCTCGGCCTCCTCGATGCGGTCGCCCACCCGGTTGATGAAGCCGAGGAGCCAGGACCGACGCCAGGCACGCGCCCCCTGGCCCGGCGGGACCGACTGAGCGGCCAGTCCGCTGTTCATCTGGAGCAGAAGAGACGTGTAGAGCAGTTCGACGCGCTGAAGGTCGCTCGCATACCCGAAGATGTGCACCCGGCGGGCCGGGCCGCTGCCGTCTCGACCAAGGTGGATCAGCTCGCACCCGAGGGCAAGCGCGATGCGGTTGATGAGGCGAACCCGCTCCATCGCCCACGGGTTGTCCAGAACGATCTTTCGGTCCGTCGGGGCGTCGCTGGCGGGGTTGGCGTCGTTGAGCATCGCCTGTTCGACGCCGTACTTCGCCATCATCTCGAACGCCCGCCTCCGGGCAAGCTCCGCCTCCGACTCCGGCGTGCGGGGGTCCTCCGCCTTGGCGAGGAGAGCGCGGATGGTTTCGAGCTTCGCGGGGGCCTTCGTGGTGCTCACGATCGTTCTCCTGGTGAGAGAGGTTGTCGGCGGCCGGTCGGCCTGCCGTGTGCCGGTCGGGGGTTACCCTCCCCTTCCGACATCACTAATTAAACCACGTTCTAAGGGTTGGGTCAACCCAGATATAGGCCCTGACCTGCCCTTTTCCCGTTCCGCCGACCCGCACCCGCTCGGCCGGGCCCGGCCACAACGGGCCTGGGCGGGGTTCCCTCCTCGGTCGGACAGCTCCGCCGTATCAGGGTTCCGGGCGCGGTGTCCTGGCTCGCGTAGCGACCGCGCAGCGGCTCGGCCTGGACGCCGCGCCCGGGTTCCTGATACGCCCCCGGGTGTCCGGCCGAGGAGGGAACCCCGCCTTCACCACCCGCACCACAACGCTCCCGCACCCAACAGACCAGCCCCCACCCCCTCCGAGGAGGACCCGCCGGAGGCAGCCCTTCACTCTGGCCGGCACCCAACCAACCCGTGGTTCGAGATGTCCGCGGACCTATGCCTACGGTGCGCGCGACGAGCACTGATTTCGAACAGGACTGGGGGCACGGGTGAGCACCACTTCGGCAGGACCGGTGAGCGCGGCGGACCTGCGGCGACGGGTTCGCGCTGCTGAAGCGCTGAAGGCGAAGACGCGGGAGATGGCAGCTACGAACGCGCTGAGCGCGCGTGAGGCCGCGGTGAACGCAGCCAAGGCGAAGGAGGAGGCCGACGCCACGGCTCGGGAAGCTACTGCTGTAGTTCTGCGGCTGTTCGGCAACGATGCCGAGTTGGTCTCGGAACTGCTGGGCGTGCCGGCGGAGGAGCTGGAACGCGAGGCGAAGCCTGTTACCGCCGCTCGTGCGAAGGAGATCATCGAATCGCTGCGGGCCCGTGCCGAGCGCCCCCGCCCCACCCGGGCCCGGAAGCCTCGGGCCGATGCGGCGGAAGCGGCTTCTTCGGCCTCGGGCATCCCGGCCCCGGTCGTCACAGCGGACGGTAGCCGGGCTGATGCCTCCTGAGAACGACCTTGGGCCCGGACTTTTCCCGCTCTCGGCGGCGAACGAGTCCGGGCCCGTTCACGTTGACGAGCAACTTTCCCTCATCGGTGAGCCAACGCCAGTTCGCATACCGGCTGTTGAGTGGATGTCCTGGCTGGCCAACGAGTCCGTTCAGGCCCGGTACTGGGCAAAGGTCTACCGAACCTCGTCAACCGAGGACTGCTGGTTCTTCTTCGGCGGGATCTCCAGCACTGGGCACGCCAGCTTCAGGGCGGCGTCACGGCCGGGCAGGACGCGACGCGGCACGGTGCCGGGCCACCTCTACGGGTACCAGCTCGCGCACGGTGTCATCCCTCGGCTCGGCTGGGGTACCGACAGCCCGACCGTCTGCCACACCTGCGACAAGCATTCCTGCCAGCAGCCGGCGCATCTACGGCTGGGTACTGCGGCAGAGAATCGGGCCGAGTGGGTGGCCCGGCGGCGTGACCCGGCCAGCCCTCTCGCTGATCTCCGCGGCCCTGCTGGACGATCCCGTGCGATCGGTGCTGCAATCCGCGCGAGCCGGGCCCACAAAGAGTCCGAGGATGAGGTCACCCGCAGGATCCAGGAGGCCGTAGCTGCGGGGCGACCCTTGAGTCTATGGTGAGCGGCCTCGCCTACGAGCCCACGGACATCACGGCCGTGGGCGCCGCGTGGTTGAGCTGAATCCATACTTTTTCGCCGCCCGCTGCGCCTGCACCCGCGGCCCTTTCATCTGCATTTGCGCGAACTGCTCACTCACCGTGTAGGCGGCCGCGACGCGCGCATTGTCCCAACCGTCGTACGCCATGCGCTGGGCTGCCACGAGGGGCACCAGCAGTTCACCGGCCATGAACTTGGCCTGCTTCTCCTGCTCCGGATTGAACTGCCGCTTGTGGTCCTCACCTAGGATCACGCCGTCAAAGGAGTGCTCCAACAGGTGGTGGCCGAGTTCATGGGCAATGTTGGAGCGGCGACGGACGTTCATGTGAGACTCGTTCTCGACGATCACCCGCGCCGTTCCAAGTGGCACCAAGGCTGCCGACCAAGCCGAGGAGTTGCTCACCGTGAAGTGCTGGAGGGCTTCGGCGGTCATCTCGAACTTCTGCAGGTCTTCGAGGGTGTACACGCCGATACCGTGTTCCTCCGCCAAGAAATAGGGGTCGAGCGGGTCTTTTGGCCCCAGGCCGAGCCCAGCCCGTTCCTCCTGTGCGACCTCGCGCATCAGCGCCTGCGTCCACCGCAACTCAGTGGCCTCGGGATTCACGTTCCGCGCGGAACCGCCGTGCGGCAGCGCCGATGACCTCCTCAAGATAGGCCACATCGTCGCCGCTGAGGTCACTGCGCGCTCGGAGCAGGGGCACCAGTGACGCGACGAGTTCCGGATCCTCCCTCGCACCCTCGTCATCTGGGGTGGCATAGAAGGTCTCCGCCGGCATCCGGAGCCACGTCGTCATGGCCACGAACGCGCTCACATCCGGCTTCAGCCCGTTAGCCATGCGCGAGATGGTGGAAGCGCTCACGCCAAGCTCCTTAGCCAGTTGCCTCCAGGACAAACCCTTCTCCGCGCGGGCCGCATCCAGCGCCGCGTGCAGAGTCTGCACGTTCACACCCGGACTTTCGCTCATCAATGTCCCCGACTTCATCCACTGCTCGACTTTTCGATCACCTCTGCTAGAGTGTAACTGCTCGACATTTCGAGCAGTGGTTGACATTCGCAGAATGCCGACCATCTGGAGCATGCCAGGAGGACTTGCAATGCCGCAGGAGAGCCACGGGCCCAAGCCCGTCACGATCATCATCAACGCCCGCCCGCACACGTGGGAGGCCAAGGAGATCACTTACGAGCAGGTCGTCGAGCTCGCCTACCCGGGCCAGCCGCCGAACGACCAGGACACCTACACCGTCCGCTACAGCCGCGGGCACCACGGGCATGGAACGGGCAGCCTGACCGCCGGCCACGACGTGCGAGTGAAGAAGGAGATGGTCTTCGATGTCTACCGCACTTCTCGCTCGTGACCCCGACCTCTCACGCCTTCTCGACGACGGCTACAACGTCGTCCTCCAGGCGGGTCACATCATCGTCCGGATCCCGTACGTCACTGAGAGCCGCACCGTCGAGCACGGCTTCCTCGCCCACCCCGTCACCGTCGCCGGAGACCGTCTCGTCTCCGGTACCGACCACCGCATCTGGTTCGGCGGCTCCACCCCCTGCGACGAACACAGCCGCCCCCTGCCCCTCGCCAACCCGGACCCCAGGGTGATCGCCGATGGTATGCAGGCGAACTTCATGCTTTCCAGTAAGCCCCCGATTGGTTACCCCGACCAGTACACGAAGATCACCGCATACGTGCGGATCGTCGCTGACCACGCTCACGCCCTCGACACCTCAGCTACGCCCACCCCCGGCGCGGCATGGCAGGAGATCGACGACGATAGTCCCTTCGCCTACCGCGACACCGCCACGTCCCGCGCCGGCATCTCGGCCGTCAACCGCCGGTTCAGAGGTCACCGCGTCGTGATCATCGGCCTCGGAGGCAGCGGAAGCTACATTCTCGACCAAGTCGCCAAGACCGAGGTCGACTCGATCCTCGTCATCGACGGCGACACCTTCGACAACCACAACGCCTTCCGCGCGCCCGGTGCCGCTACCCTCGACACTCTGCGCGAACGCCCGCTCAAGGCAACCTACTTCGCTTCGGTCTACGCCCATATGCACCAGGGTGTAACCGCCTGCCCGAAGTACCTCGACGAGGACAATCTCGACCTCCTTGAAGGAGCGACGTTCGCGTTCCTCGCCTCCGACGACGCCACCAGCAAACCGGCCATCATCGACTGGCTTGATGCCCACGACGTGCCCTTCATCGACGTCGGCATGGGTATCGAAGAAATCGACGGGCGTCTCAGCGGACTCCTCCGGGTCACCACAAGCCTCCCCGGGCGCCGAGAAGCCGCCCGCGCTCGCATTCCCCGGCCAGCACCCGAACGTGACGCCTATGCAAGCAACATCCAGACCGCGGACCTCAACGCGCTCAATGCCGCCTTGGCCGTCATCCGCTGGAAACGCTCCCTCGATATCTACGCCGACGCCACCGGCGAGAGCCACACCACCTACTCACTGATCACCAACGAGATTGCCAACGAGGATCTGTCGTGACGAGGCAGGACACCCTGCGGCCGGTCTTCACCGAGACGTTTCCCTCAACGATGGACACAGGCGTGCTCTACGTCTCGGTCGCTTACCGCACATGCGGCCACCTATGCTGCTGCGGATGTGGCCAAGAAGTCGTCACACCCCTGTCACCGGCCCAGTGGTCTTTTACCTATGACGGCGAGACCGTGTCCCTTGCCCCCTCGATCGGCAACTGGTCACTCCCGTGCCAATCGCACTACTGGATCCGTAACGGCCACGTCCGCTGGAGCCGCCGGTACTCGCCAGCGGAAATCGGTGAAAATCGGGACCGAGACCGCCGCCTACTGACCCAAGACGCGGGGGCCTCCGGGCCCTCGCAGCCCTCCAGGTTCCGCCGCCTTCTGCGATTTTGGCGCGCGTAGGCCAGAAAGCGGAAGCAGTGGGAAGCCGGACATCCCGAAGGGTGTCCGGCTTCGTGGCCTTCCTCAAGCGACTTCAGGCTGCCTCGGTCACGGCCTGCGGGACCGCGGCTCCCATCGCCCACTCGACGGCTGCCACGACCTCGTCGTCCGACGCCTCCAGTAGGTGTCCATACCGGTCGACGGTCGTCGTGATTGACTCGTGGCCGAGGCGAGCCTGGATCACCGGCAGCGGGACCTTGCCGGCGATGAGCCACGAAGCATGCGTGTGACGGAGGTCGTGGATCCTCGGCCTCTTGGTGAGCCCAGCGGTGTTGGCCGCGTCGAGGGCGGGCTTCCAGCGGTGCGCGTGGAACACGCCGGAGTGCCACGCTCCCCCTTCGGGGGCGGTGAATATCAGGTCGGTCGGCTTCTTCCCCTGACATCGCCTCTGGAACAGCTTTACCTGCTCTGGCGTGAGCACGAGGGTGCGACGTGACTTCTTCGTCTTGGGGGCGCCGAGGAACGTTCCGCCCTCGCCGCGCCTCTTCCAGGCCCGCTGCACGCGGAGCGTCGGCCTCTTCCCCACCAGCGTGAAGTCGCGGGGCTGGAGCGCCGTGATCTCGCCCCAGCGGAGCCCGGTGCTCACCAGAGCATCGACGATGTCCAGAGCGTCCGCCCGTACATGCTGCCGAAGGACGGCGTACTCGTCGGGTTCAAGGAAGACCTCGTCGTCCTCCGTGTCGTTTCCCTTGGGCAGCCGGGTGTGCGCGCAGGGATTCGAGTCGCGCAGCGGCGGATCGGAGGTCACGGCCGACTGGAGAATGCTGAACAGCAGGCCATGCAGGTTCGCGATCGTCTTCGCGGCATACGGTCGGCGTTCGGTTCCGGCAGGATGCAGCGGACCAGGCTTGCCACCTTGCAGGTCGAGGATCCACTGACTGATGTGGGCACGGGTGAACCGCGGACCCCGGTCGGAGACCGACAACTCCGCGAACCACGGAATCAGGTGGTTATCGATGAATCTGGTGTAGTTCGTACGCGTGTGGTCCGATATATCGGTGAGCAGACCTACGTAGGCGTGTGCATACACGGCGAACATCTCGGCATCAGGCACCGCCGGTTCGTCAGGCTTGACGAAGCCCTTGCCCTTGATCCACCCCGGAGGCCATTGCTGTCCGTGACCGTTCACCAAGTCTCGAAAGCGTTCCGCCGGGTCGGGATCATCGAAGGTCTCGTTGCACCACGCGCCAGCGCGGCCGCCCCCGGCCCGCCAATAGACGATGTGCGAGGCCCCTCCGGAGCTCAGTTTCTTTGTCTTGATGTAGGCCATGAAGACAAGCGTACGAGGGCCCCGTGCGGTACTCGTGCGGTACCGCGCCTGCCCGACGACTCATCAATCGGGTGAACCTGCAGGTCACGACGTTTCTGCTGGAGTGGGGCGGGTGGGACTCGAACCCACGGCCGACGGATTATGAGTCCGCTGCTCTAACCGGCTGAGCTACCGCCCCGTTTCGGCGTGGCGCGTACAAGTGTGCGCACCGTCTGCCGCAGCATAGCCGGTCATACGATCTCTCGCTTCGGATGGCCGACTTCACCTGATCTTGAGGACGGCGCTGCGTGCTGCCCGGTTGCAGGCGAGATCAAGGAGACCCGAAAGAGTCACTCCGGGGCCCCTCGTGGCCCCGGCAAGGCATCGGCCGGGCACGCGAAAGAGGACCCCGAAGGGCCCTCTTCCGTTCCGCTCCCCCGACTGGACTCGAACCAGTAACCCTCCGGTTAACAGCCGAATGCTCTGCCAATTGAGCTACAGGGGATCGCGCTCCCCCGACTGGACTCGAACCAGTAACCTGCCGGTTAACAGCCGGCTGCTCTGCCAATTGAGCTACAGGGGATTGCTGCGTCGCTGCGAAAACTTACCTGCCTGGCGGCTGCCGGGCGGCGCGCGTTCGCTGCGACACATACATTAGCGCAAGCAGGGGGGTGCTCCGCCAATCGGTATCGCCCGGGGTGATCTCGGGTGGTCGCGGGTAGGCGGGCTGCACACGTCGCACGAAGCGTAGGAAGGGTGGCAGCCATGCGGTACCGGCTCACGTTCATCGCCGGAGTGGCCCTCGGTTACGTGCTCGGCACGCGAGCCGGGCGCGAGCGTTACGAGCAGTTGAAGAAGTCGGCCCGGCAGTTCACGGAGAACCCCGCCGTGCGCAACGCCGCCGAGAGCGCCGCGCACAGCGGACGGGACTTCGCGGGCAAGGCGTACCACTCGGTCAGCGAGAAGGTCGGGGACAAGGTGCCCGCCTCCGTCGCCGAGCGGGTCCGGTCGCTGCGGGACCGCAGCAGCCAGAACGGCTTCGAGGACGACTGGGGGACCACCAACACCTAGGGCCCGGGGTCCTGCTGCGTACGGCGGCGGTTACCGGTAAGTCGCGGGGTGCGGCAGAATCTCCCCATGGGCATAGTCGCGGGGTTGGACAGTTCTTCCGCCTTCACTCACATCGTCGTCTGTGACACGGACTCGGGTGCCGTGCTCCGGGAGGGGTACGCCGCCCATCCGGTCGAGGCCAAGGCCACCGAGGTCGATCCGCAGGCCTGGCTGCTCTCGCTCGGCGAGGCGGCCTCCGGCGGGCTGCTCGAAGGCGTGCAGGCCATCGGGGTCTCCGCGCAGCAGCACGGGCTCGTACCGCTGGACCAGCAGGGCAACCTCGTGCGTCCCGCCCTGCTCGGCAACGACCGGCGGGCGCAGGTCGCCGCGGCCGATCTCGTCGACGCGCTGGGCGGGCGAGGGGCCTGGGCGGAAGCCGTCGGGGCCGTGCCGGGGGCCGCGCAGCCGGTGGCGAAGCTGCGCTGGCTGGCGCGGAACGAGCCGGAGAACGCCCAGCGGGTGGCCGCCGTGCTCCAGCCGCACGACTGGCTCGTGTGGCAGCTGCTGGGCCGGCCCGCCCGGCGGACCACGGACCGGGGCGCGGCCTCGGGCACCGGCTACTGGTCGGCCGGGTCCGCCGCCTACCGGCCCGATCTGGTCGAGCTGGCCCTCGGCCACTCCGCCGGGCTGCCCGAGGTGCTCGGCCCCGCCGACTCCGCCGGGATGACCCCGGAAGGGCTGCTGATCTCCGCGGGCACCGGCGAGACCATGGCCGCGGCCTTCGGGCTCGGGGTGGCGGTGGGCGACGCGGTGGTGTCGCTGGGGGCCTCCGGGTCCGTGATGGCGGTGCACCACGAGGCGCTCGCCGACCCGAACGGGATGATCACCTCGTTCGCCGACGCCACCGGGATGCATCTGCCGGTGGTGCACCTCTCCAATGCCGTGCGTGCGCTGCGCGGGACCGCCGAGATGCTGGACGTGGAGGGGCTGGAGGAGCTGTCCGCGCTGGCGCTGAAGTCGACGCCGGGGGCCTCCGGGCTGGTGCTGCTGCCGTATCTGGAGGGCGAGCGCACCCCGCAGCTCCCGCACACCGCGGGCACGCTGAGCGGATTGCGGCGCGAGTCGATGAAGCCGGAGCATCTGGCGCGGGCCGCGTTCGAGGGGATGCTGTGCTCGCTGGCCGACGCCCTCGACGTCCTGCGGGGGCGGGGGGTGGAGGTGCGGCGCGTCTTCCTGCTCGGCGCCGCCGCCGAGCTGCCCGCCGTGCAGGCCCTGGCTCCGGCGGTGTTCGGCACGCAGGTCGTGGTGCCGCAGCCCGCCCAGTACGCGGCGATCGGCGCGGCCCGGCAGGCAGCGTGGGCGCTCGGGGTCTCGCAGGGCTCCCTCGACCCGCGTACTCCCCCGGCCTGGCAGGGTGCGGCGGCCCAGGTGCTGGAGCCCGGTGACGAGCTGGCGGTGGGCGGTGCGGTGCGTCAGCAGTACGCGGCGACCCGGGACCAGATCCACCCCGGGGCCTTCGGCGGAGCGCACCCGGAGTAGGCCCGGACCCGCGCGCGTCGCGCCCGGCGCGGGCCCGTTCGGTGCGCGCCCGCGCGCACCCGGCGTGAGTCCGTGGTTCCGGAGCGCGGGGGTCTCTGCGGGCGCTCCAGGTTTGACCTGGGCTTGGCGAAAAGGGTTCGCCCTTCGAGTACGGCGTACGCGAAACTGGGGCGGCCTCTGCCTTCCGCCGATTCCGAGAGACCCGCGTGCTCATAAAACTCCTGCGGACCCATTTGGGTCCGTACAAGAAACCCATCGTGCTGCTGGTGTTCCTCCAGCTGCTCCAGACCTGCGCCACGCTGTATCTGCCCAGTCTGAACGCCGACATCATCGACAACGGTGTCGTCACGGGCGACACCGGCTACATCCTGGAGTTCGGCGGTCTGATGATCGCCGTCAGTGTTCTGCAGGTGCTGTGCAATGTGGGAGCCGTCTACTACGGGGCGCGCACCGCCTCCGCCCTCGGGCGCGATGTGCGGGCCGCCGTCTTCGACCGGGTGCAGTCCTTCTCGGCCCGTGAGCTCGGGCGCTTCGGGGCGCCCTCGCTGATCACCCGGACCACCAACGACGTCCAGCAGATCCAGATGCTGGTGCTGCTGGCGTTCACCCTGATGGTGTCGGCCCCGATCATGTGCGTCGGCGGCATCATCATGGCGCTCGGCCTGGATGTGCCGCTCTCCGCCGTGCTGCTGGCGGTCGTGCCGGTGCTCGGTGTCTCGGTCGGCCTCATCGTCCGGAAGATGGGACCGCTGTTCCGCACCATGCAGGAGCGGCTGGACGGGGTGAACCGGGTGCTGCGCGAGCAGATCACCGGCAACCGGGTCATCCGCGCCTTCGTCCGGGACGGGTACGAGGAGAAGCGGTTCCGGGGCGCCAACACCGAGCTGACCGATGTGTCGGTGGCGACCGGGCGGCTGATGGCGCTGATGTTCCCGACCGTGATGACGGTGGTCAACCTGTCGTCGGTCGCGGTGGTGTGGTTCGGCGCGCACCGCATCGACAGCGGCGGGATGCAGATCGGCGCGCTGACCGCGTTCCTCGCCTATCTGATGCAGATCGTGATGGCCGTGATGATGGCCACGTTCATGTTCATGATGGTGCCGCGCGCCGAGGTGTGCGCCGAGCGCGTCGAGGAGGTCCTCGGGACCGAGTCGAGTGTGGTGCCTCCCGTCGCTCCGGTGACCGAGCTGCGGCGGCACGGGCATCTGGAGGTGCGGGGCGCCGAGTTCCGCTATCCGGGCGCGGAGGAGCCGGTGTTGCGAGCCGTGGAGCTGGTGGCCCGGCCCGGGGAGACGACCGCGGTCATCGGGTCGACGGGAAGCGGGAAGTCCACGCTGCTCGGGCTCGTACCCCGGCTGTTCGATGTGACGGACGGCGAGGTGCTGGTCGACGGCGAGGACGTGCGGACGCTGGATCCGGTGCTGCTGGCGAAGACGGTGTCCCTGGTGCCGCAGAAGCCGTACCTCTTCTCGGGGACGGTCGCGACGAACCTGCGGTACGGGAATCCGGACGCCACCGACGAGGAGCTGTGGCACGCGCTGGAGGTGGCGCAGGCCAAGGAGTTCGTCGAGGCGCTGGAACACGGTCTCGACGCGCCGATCGCGCAGGGCGGTACCAATGTGTCCGGCGGTCAGCGGCAGCGGCTCGCCATCGCCCGGACGCTGGTGCAGCGCCCGGAGATCTATCTGTTCGACGACTCGTTCTCCGCGCTGGACTACGCGACCGACGCCGCGCTGCGGGCGGCGCTGGGGCGGGAGACGGCCGGGGCGACCGTGGTGATCGTGGCGCAGCGGGTGTCCACCATCCGTGACGCGGACCGGATCCTGGTGCTGGACGAGGGACGGGTCGTGGGGACCGGCACCCATCACGAGCTGATGGCCGGCAACGAAACATACCGGGAGATCGTGCTCTCCCAGCTGACGGAAGCGGAGGCCGCGTAATGGCCGGTCCGGGCGGACGGATGATGGCCGGGGGCGCGCCCACCGACCGGTCGATGGACTTCAAGGGGTCGAGCAAGCGGCTGCTGCGACGGTTCGGCCGGGAGAAGTCCTCGCTGTGGCTGATGCTGGCCGCCGTGACGGTGAGCGTCGCGTTGTCGGTGGCCGGTCCGAAGATCCTCGGGAAGGCGACGGACCTGATCTTCGCCGGTGTGGTCGGGCGCCAAATGCCCGAGGGCACGACGAAGGCGCAGGCGATCGAGGGGCTGCGGGAGAAGGGCAGCGGCTCCATGGCCGACATGCTCTCGGGGGTGAACTTCACCCCGGGCGAGGGCATCGACTTCGGGGCGGTGGGGAACGTCCTGCTGGTGGCCCTGGTGATCTATGTCGGGGCCGGGCTGCTGATGCTGGTCTCCACACGGCTGTCGATCCGGGTGATCAACCGGATCGTGTTCCAGCTGCGGGAGGACCTCCAGACGAAGCTGGCGCGGCTGCCGCTGTCGTACTTCGACCGGGCCAAGCGCGGTGACGTGCTGAGCCGGGCGACGAACGACATCGACAACATCTCGCAGACGCTCCAGCAGACGATGGGGCAGCTCATCAACTCCCTGCTGACGATCGTCGGCGTGCTGGTCGTGATGTTCTGGATCTCGCCGCTGCTGGCCCTGGTCGCGCTGGTGACGGTCCCGTTGTCGGTGGTCGTGGCGACACAGGTCGGCAAGCGGTCGCAGCCGCAGTTCGTGCAGCAGTGGCGGGTGACGGGGACGCTCAACGCCCACATCGAGGAGATGTACACCGGGCACACCCTGGTGAAGGTCTTCGGCCGGCAGGAGGAGTCCGCGCGGGACTTCGCCGAGCAGAACGAGGCGCTGTACGAGGCGGGGTTCAAGGCCCAGTTCGCCAGCGGGCTCATGCAGCCCCTGATGTTCTTCATCTCGAACATCAACTATGTGCTGGTCGCGGTGGTCGGCGGGCTCCGGGTCGCCTCGGGCACGCTGTCGATCGGTGACGTGCAGGCGTTCATCCAGTACTCGCGGCAGTTCTCGATGCCGCTGACGCAGGTCGCCTCGATGGCCAACCTGGTGCAGTCCGGCATCGCTTCGGCGGAGCGGGTCTTCGAGCTGCTGGACGCCGAGGAGCAGGACGCGGATCCGGAGCACGGCGAGCGCCCGGAGCGGTTGGAGGGCCGGGTCTCGCTGGAGAAGGTGGCCTTCCGCTACGACCCGGAGAAGCCGCTGATCGAGGATCTGTCGTTGAGCGTGGAGCCGGGGCAGACCGTCGCGATCGTCGGTCCGACCGGGGCCGGCAAGACGACGCTGGTCAACCTGCTGATGCGGTTCTACGAGGTGACCGGCGGGCGGATCGCGCTCGACGGGGTCGACGTGGCGAAGATGTCCCGGGACGATCTGCGGTCCTCCATCGGCATGGTGCTCCAGGACACCTGGCTGTTCGGCGGGACGATCGCGGAGAACATCGCGTACGGCGCTTCGCGCGAGGTCACCCGGGAGGAGATCGAGGAGGCGGCCCGGGCGGCGCACGCGGACCGGTTCATCCGGACGCTGCCCGACGGGTACGACTCGGTGATCGACGACGACGGCTCCGGGGTCAGCGCGGGCGAGAAGCAGCTGATCACCATCGCGCGGGCGTTCCTGTCCGACCCGGTGATCCTGGTCCTCGACGAGGCGACCAGCTCGGTGGACACCCGGACCGAGGTGCTGATCCAGAAGGCGATGGCGCGCCTGGCCCACGGGCGTACGTCGTTCGTGATCGCGCACCGGCTCTCCACGATCCGGGACGCGGACGTGATCCTGGTGATGGAGAACGGGTCGATCGTCGAACAGGGCACGCACGAGGGGCTGTTGGCGGCCAAGGGCGCTTACGCCCGGCTGTACGCCGCCCAGTTCGCGGAGGCGCTGGCCGAGGTGGACTGACGGCCCTCGCGTGGATCAGTCGAGGTAGCCGCGGAGTTGGTCGGCGAAGGCGTGGTCCCGCAGCCTGCTGAGGGTCTTGGACTCGATCTGGCGGATGCGTTCGCGCGTCACGCCGAAGATCCGGCCGATCTCCTCCAGGGTGCGGGGCCGCCCGTCCTCCAGGCCGTACCGCAGCTGGACGACCTTGCGTTCGCGTTCGCCGAGGGTGGAGAGCACCGCCTCCAGGTGTTCGCGCAGCAGGAGGAAGGCCGCGGACTCGACGGGTGAGGCGGCGTCGCCGTCCTCGATGAGGTCGCCGAAGGAGACGTCGTCCTCCTCGCCGACGGGGGCGTGCAGGGAGACGGGCTCCTGGGCCAGGCGGAGGACTTCGGTGACCCGGGCGGGCGTCAGGTCGAGCTCGCCGGCGACGTCCTCGGCGCTGGGCTCGACGCCGCGTTCCTGGAGCATCCGGCGCTGGACCCGCACCACGCGGTTGATCAGTTCCACGACATGGACCGGGACGCGGATGGTGCGGGCCTGGTCGGCCAGCGCGCGGGACATGGCCTGGCGGATCCACCAGGTCGCGTACGTGGAGAACTTGTAGCCCCGGGCGTAGTCGAACTTCTCCACGGCCCGGATCAGTCCGAGGTTCCCCTCCTGGACCAGGTCGAGCATGGTCAGCCCGCGGCCCACGTAGCGCTTGGCGACGGAGACGACGAGGCGGAGGTTGGCCTCGATGAGGCGGCGTTTGGCCGTGCGGCCCATCACGACCAGCCGGTCCAGGTCCCCGGCGAGGCGGGAGTCGAGGTCCGGGGTGCCCGCGAGGCGTTCCTCGGCGAAGAGCCCGGCCTCGACGCGGCGGGCGAGTTCGACCTCCTCGGCTGCGGTGAGCAGCGGGATGCGGCCGATCTCGCGCAGATACTGCCGGAACAGGTCGGAGGTGGGGCCGCCGGAGTCCGCCCGGTTCCGCGGCTCCGGGGGGTCGGGGAGGTGCGTCGCTTCCACCATGACTGCCTCGGGTGCGTGTCCGGGCGGGCCGGCTGCGGTCTCCGGGTGGTGCAGGGACCTGTTCTGCGCCGGGATGGCCGCCATGGTCTCGGTCGTGGTCGTCACGGTCCGGGTCTGCACGGGGGCGACCTCCAGGTGATCGCTGCCGGATGACGGGGGGTGGAGGTCTGTCCGGCCCCGAGGTGCTCTCCTGCGGGCCGGTGTGCTCCGATGCCTCAGACATTCCCCAGTGTGGGGTACGACACACGACTGTCACGAGGGGCGTGCGGGGACTTTCTGGTTCCGGTCCGTCACCGGGCGGTTACCCGGTCCGGTCCCGTCGGGCTCAGAGAGCGGCGGCGCCGTGGGCGCGCAGGGACTGGGCGTACTGCTGGAGGACCCAGACCTCGTTCTGCGCGGCGGCCAGGTCCTGGGGCGCCACGTGGCTGCCGAGGCGGGCCAGGCTGCCCTGGACGTCGTTGATGCGGCGGTCCACGGCGCGCAGCCGGACGTGGACGAGCTGCATGCCGGCGTACGTCTCGTCGATGGTCTTGCCGATGAAGACCTCGACGGCGAGCTCCGTGACGAGACTGCGGACGGGGTTGTCGGGGGCGGCGTCCATGACGGCGACCAGATACTCGCGGTTGTCGGCGAGACCCTGTTCGGCGCCGCCCGCCTCCTCGATGCACTGGCGCACGGCGGCGTAGGGCGGGGCGGTGAACTCGTCCACGCCGTACGCGTCGAAGGCCGGGGAGACCAGGGCGGGCTTCTGGAGGGCGAGCTTGAGCAGTTCGCGTTCGGTGCGGTGGGCGGGGCTGCGGAGGTTGAGCGCGGGTCCGGAGAAGCCGGGGGCGGTCTGCTGCGGGGCGCCGCCCCGCGGGCCCTGGGGGCCGCCGCGCCGGCCGCCGCGCTCCCCGTGGTCGCCGCCCTTGTCACGGGCCCAGCGGGCGAGCTGGGCGACGCGGTGGACGACGAACTCCTGGTCGAGGATGCCGACGAACCCGGCGAGCTGGACGGCGACCTCGCGCTGCACGCTGCTCGTCTTGATCTTGGCGACGACGGCGGCGGCCTCGTCGAGGGCGGCGGCGCGGCCGGCCGGGGTCTCCAGGTCGTACCGGCCGACGATCTGGCGCAGGGCGAACTCGAAGAGCGGGGTGCGCGGCTCGACCAGGTCGCGTACGGAGTCGTCGCCCTTGGCGAGCCGCAGGTCGCAGGGGTCCATGCCGTCCGGGGCGATGGCGATGTACGTCTCGGCGGCGAACTTCTGGTCGTCCTCGAAGGCGCGCAGGGCGGCCTTCTGTCCTGCCGAGTCGCCGTCGAAGGTGAAGATGACGCGGGCGCTGCCGTTGTCCATGAGGAGGCGGCGCAGGATCTTGATGTGGTCGTTGCCGAAGGCGGTGCCGCAGGTGGCGATGGCGGTGGTGACCCCGGCGAGGTGGCAGGCCATGACGTCGGTGTAGCCCTCGACGACGACGGCGCGGCTGGCCTTGGCGATGTCCTTCTTCGCCAGGTCGATGCCGTACAGCACCTGGGACTTCTTGTAGATCGGGGTCTCGGGGGTGTTGAGGTACTTCGGGCCGTTGTCGTCGTCGCGCAGCTTGCGGGCGCCGAAGCCGACGATCTCCCCGGCGGTGTCGCTGATGGGCCACATCAGTCGGCCGCGGAAGCGGTCGATGGGGCCGCGGCGGCCGTCCTGGGAGAGGCCGGAGGTGATCAGTTCCTTGTCGCTGAAGCCCTTGCCGCGCAGATAGCGGGTGAGGTGGTCCCAGCCGGCCGGGCTGTAGCCGACGCGGAAGTGGGCGGCGGCGTCCTGGTCGAAGCCGCGCTCGGCGAGGAACTTGCGGCCGATCTCGGCCTCGGGGCTCTCCAGTGCGCGGACGTAGAACTCGGCGGCGGCCTGGTGGGCCTCGATCAGCCGGATGCGTTCGCCGCGCTGGTGGGAGGGGTTGTAGCCGCCCTCCTCGTAGCGCAGGGTGATGCCCGCCTTGGCGGCGAGGCGCTCGACCGTCTCCGAGAAGGAGAGGTGGTCGATCTTCATCACGAAGGCGATCGTGTCGCCGCCCTCCTGGCAGCCGAAGCAGTGGAACAGGCCCTTGCCGGGACTGACCTGGAAGGAGGGGGACTTCTCGTCGTGGAAGGGGCAGAGGCCTTTGAGGTTTCCGCCGCCCGCGTTGCGCAGCTGGAGGTATTCGGACACGACGGAGTCGATCGGGACCGCGTCCCGTACCGCCTTCACGTCGTCGTCATTGATCCTGCCAGCCACGCGTGAAGTCTACGGGTGAGCACGGACAGCCGGACGCGGGGCGGGTGGCCTGCCGGGGTGCGGGCGGCGCCGCCCGCACCCCGTCGGGAGGCGTCAGAGCAGGGAGTCCAGCGGGACCGACGGGTCCCCGAGGGCTTCCGGGTCGTGCTGCCGGCGCTCCCGGATCAGCTCCTGGATCGTTTCGGTGACATCCCACACGTTGACGTTCATCCCGGCCAGGACGCGGCGGTCCTTCAGCCAGAACGCGATGAACTCCCGCTTCCCGGCGTCGCCCCGGATGATCACCTCGTCGTAGGAGCCGGGCGGGGCCCAGCCGGAGTATTCGAGGCCCAGGTCGTACTGGTCGGAGAAGAAGTACGGGACGCGGTCGTAACTCACGTCCTGGCCGAGCATGGCGCGGGCGGCGGCCGGTCCGCCGTTCAGGGCGTTCGCCCAGTGCTCGACGCGCAGTCGGGCGCCCAGCAGCGGGTGGGCGGCGGCGGCGACGTCCCCGGCGGCGTAGATGTGCGGGTCGGAGGTGCGCAGGGAGGCGTCCACGGCGATGCCGCCGCCGTGGGCGCGGTCGGCCATCTCCAGGCCCGCGGCCTCGGCGAGGGCGGAGCGCGGGGCGGCGCCGATCGCGGCGAGCACGTCGTGGGCGGGGTGCTCCTCGCCGTCGTCGGTGCGGGCGGCGAAGACCATGCCGTCCTGGCCGGTGATCTCGGTGAGGCGGGCCCCGAAGTGGAAGCGGACGCCGTGCGCGCGGTGCAGTTCGGTGAAGATCTGGCCCAGCTCGGGGCCGATGACCTGGTGCAGCGGGGTGGGCTCGGCCTCGACGACGGTGACCTCGGCCCCGTAGCCGCGGGCGGCGGCGGCGACCTCCAGGCCGATCCAGCCGGCTCCGGCGATGACCAGGTGGCCGTTGTCGCGGCCGAGGGCGGCGAGCACGTTGCGCAGCCGGTCGGCGTGGGCGAGGCGGCGCAGGTGGTGGACGCCGGCCAGGTCGGTGCCGGGGACGTCCAGGCGGCGCGGTTCGGAGCCGGTGGCCAGCAGCAGCTTGTCGTAGTGGATGACGGTGTTGTCGCCGAGCTGCACGGTCTTCGCGTACCGGTCGAGCACGGTGACCGGCTGGCCGAGGTGCAGTTCGATGTCGGCGCCCGCGTACCAGGGGCGTTCGTGGGTGAAGACGCTGTCGCGTTCGGCCTTGCCGTCCAGGTAGCCCTTGGAGAGCGGCGGCCGTTCGTAGGGGTGGTCGCGCTCGTCGCCGATGAGGATCACCCGGCCGGTGAACCCTTCGGCGCGCAGCGTTTCGGCCGCCTTCGCCCCTGCGAGTCCTGCTCCGACGATGACGAACGTCTGGTGTGCGTCGACCACTTGATGCCTCCTCAGTGCTGTGCTGCGCGGCGCCCCCAGCTGCGAGCGTCCCGCACGCAGCGTGATGGCGAAAGAGGGGGTGCCCGGGACAGGTCACCCCCAGTGGTCAGGTTCCAGTCTGCCGGTCACCCACGACGGGCGGTGAGCGCGGCGTGCAGGGATCGTGCGGAGGCGTCGGTGAGGGCGGCGATCTGGTCGACGAGGACCCGCTTGCGGGCGTGGTCGTCGGGCGCCTGGTCGAACAGGGCGCGGAAGTGCGGTTCCAGGCCTTCGGGGGCGCGGGCGGTGAGGGCGGCGGCCAGCTCGGCGATCACGATGCGCTGGTCGGCGCGGATGGCCTCCTGTTCGGCGCGCTGCATGACGTAACGGTCGGCGACCGCCTTGAGCACCGCGCACTCGTGGCGCACCGCGCGCGGGACGACCAGCTCGGCGCCGTACCGGCCGAGGCGGCCGGGGCCGTACACCGCGCGGGTGGCGGTCTCGGCCTCCGTGCAGAAGCGGCCAATGAGCTGGCTGGTGGCGTCCTTCAGGCGGGCCTGGGCCACGGCGGAGCCGTCGTAGCCGTGCGGCCACCAGTCCTGGTCGATCAGCCGGTCCAGGGCCTCGGACAGCTCCTGGGGGTCGGTGCCGGCGGGGACGTAGCGGCCGATGGCGACGGCCCAGATCTCCTCGCGCTCCGGCTCGGCGTAGAGGCAGTTGGGGTCGATGTGCCCGGCGTGCAGCCCGTCCTCGAAGTCGTGGACGCTGTACGCCACGTCGTCGGACCAGTCCATGACCTGGGCCTCGAAGCAGGTGCGGTCCTCGGGGGCGCCCTCGCGGGCCCACGCGAAGACCGGGACGTCGTCGGCGTACACCCCGAACTTGGCGGAGTGCGGGTCGGTGGGGTGCGCGCCGCGCGGCCAGGGGTACTTGGTGGCGGCGTCCAGGGCGGCCCGGGTGAGGTTGAGGCCGACGCTGACCAGGTCGCCGGTGCGCGGGTCGCGGACGAAGCGCTTGGGTTCCAGGCGGGTCAGCAGGCGCAGCGACTGGGCGTTCCCCTCGAAGCCGCCGCAGTCGGAGGCGAAGTCGTTCAGCGCCTGTTCGCCGTTGTGGCCGAACGGCGGGTGGCCCATGTCGTGGGCCAGGCACGCCGTCTCCACCAGGTCGGGGTCGCAGCCGAGGACCGCGCCCAGCTCGCGGCCGACCTGGGCGCACTCCAGGGAGTGGGTGAGCCGGGTGCGGGGGCTGGCGTCCCAGACGAGGGAGCGGGTGCCGGGCGTCACGACCTGGGTCTTCCCGGCGAGCCGGCGCAGGGCGGCGGAGTGCAGAACCCGGGCGCGGTCGCGCTGGAAGGCGGTGCGGCCGGGGCGCTTGTCCTCCTCGGTGTCGAAGCGCTCGGTGTCGGCGGACCCGTAGGGGCTCGCCCCCCGTCCGCTCGGTGCGCCCTGTGCGCCGTGTGTCCGGTCTGCCCCGTGTGCGCCCTGTGTGCCGTCCATGGTTCCGACAGTAGCGACCGGGACGGACAACGTGGCGGGAGCGGGCCCGGATGTCAGGCGGAAGCGAGCAGGCTCACCGCGTCGGCCGGGGCCGGGGCGCCGTCCGAGGCGGCCCGTGCCTGGTCGTAGCGGTGCAGTACGAGGCGGGCCATCGCCGGGTGGGCGCCGAGCGGGGCGGCGGCCCGGTGCGGTACGGCGTCGGCACAGGCGCTCGCGAAGCGGCCGGGGGCGGTGAAGTACGAGGCGACGAAGGTCCGGTGGCGGCCCCGGGCAGCCAGGGCGCGCAGGGCGGCCGGGACGGTGGGCGTGGCGGCGGAGGCGTACGCGGGGACGACGGGCACGCCGAGGCGCGTCGCGAGCATGCGGGCGGTGTGCCGGGTGTCCTGGGCGGAGTCGGGGTCGCGGGATCCGGCGGCGGCGAGGACCACGGCGGCGCGCCGGCCGCCCTGGTCGGCGGGGTCCCAACCGGCCTCGACGAGCCGCCCGTACAGCGCCTCGACGAGCAGGGGGTGGGGGCCGAGCGGCGCGGCGATCCGGGTGCGTACGCCCGGGGCGGCGGCCGCCCCGGCGGGCAGGTCGTGCTTGACGTGGTGGCCGCGTCCCAGGAGCAGCGGTACGAGGACGGCGTCGGCCCCGCGCAGGCCGTCCAGGGTGTCCGGGAGCAGCGGCCGGTTCAGCTCGATGTGGCCGAGCCGGACGTCGAGGCCGGGGCGCAGGTCGCGCACCCGGTCCAGGAGGGCCAGCACGGTGCGCAGGGCCTCCGGGTCGCGGCTGCCATGCGCTACGGCGACCAGGGACGGGGCGGAGGCTCCGGGCCGCTCCTCCGCGGGGCGGTCGGGCTGCCGGGTGCGGTACATGGGGCTGCGGGTTCCGTTCCGGGGGACGAGGCTGAGCTGGGCGCCGAGCCGGTCGGTGACGCGGGTGGGGAGGTGCGCGGTGCCATCGGTCATCGGGGGCGACCGGTGGGGCTGTTCGGGGGGCTGCTCCGTCATGGACCGATGGTGCCCGGCGGAGGTTGCCGGGTCGTTGCGCGAGGGTCACAGGCGTTTTCCGCCGCCTCACGGCGGGGGTGGGGGCGGTGTGCGTACGCCGGGGCGGCCCGCTCCCCCACCGGTGTCGGACGCCACAAACGGGGGCGGCCGGCGAACCTTTGCGGCATCCCGGTCGTCAGGTGGGGTGGGGGCAGGTGGCGCGAACGACGCGACGGACAGAGGAACGACAGGGGGGTCTGGTGCGCGGAGAGAACGGCGGGAGCGGGGCGGCGGGGGAGAGACGGACGGTGCGCGGGCGGTGGCCGAAGAGGCTCCGGCTGTCGGTGCGGTCCGCCCGGCGGCAGTCGGCGCGGCCCGTCGCCCCGCTGCCGCCGAAGGGGTTCGCTCTGCGGCTGCCGAAGGGGCTCGCCCTGCGGCTACCGAAGGGGTTCGTCCTGCGGCTGCCGAAGCGGCTCGCCCTGCGGCTTCCGAAGGGGTTCGTCCTGCGGCTGCCCCGCACCCGGCGGGTGCAACGGCGGCTGGTGCAGGGGCTGGTGGCCGCTTGTGTGCTGGCCCTGGTGCCCGCGACCTGGATGCGGCTGGAGGCCGGCGACCGGGTGGGCACGACGGCCGAGGCTCCGGCGCGGGAGGTCGCCGTGGTGTTCGGCGCCGGCCTGTGGAAGGGCCGGCCGACCCCGTACCTCGCGCACCGGCTGGACGCGGCGGCCGAGCTGTACCGCACCGGGAAGGTGAAGGTCGTCCTGGTCACCGGGGACAACAGCCGCGTGGAGTACGACGAGCCGGACGCGATGCGCACGTATCTCACCGGGCGCGGGGTGCCGGACGAGCGGATCGTGAGCGACTACGCCGGGTTCGACTCCTGGGACTCCTGCGTCCGGGCCAAGAAGATCTTCGGGGTCGACCGGGCGGTGCTGGTGAGCCAGGGCTTCCACATCCACCGGGCCGTCACCCTGTGCCGGTCGGCCGGGATCGACGCGTACGGCGTCGGGGTCGACGAGCCACGGGACGCCACCTGGTACTACGGCGGCGCCCGGGAGCTGGCGGCCTCGGGCAAGGCCGCGCTGGACGCCCTGCTCCGGCCCGACCCGCGTTTCCTGGGGCCGGAGGAGCAGGGCGTGACGGAAGCGCTGGCCGCGGGGGCGCGCTGAGCGGGCGTCGCCGGACGGGCTTGAGCGGGGCGGGTGAACTCGGCGACAGGTTCTAGGGAGTGTCCGCAAAGTATCGTCGTCCGCCCTCTGGGCGGGGCCCGCGGCGTCTGGTGCGTGCTCTCGCAAGGCGCCGGAGTGTCCTAGGGCGTGTTTCGAAAGTCCCGCCTGCTCGGCGACGCCTGGCACGCACGCTCGCCGCGTTGTCGGGATCACCCCGATACATCCAGTATCGG
>NZ_JBIVUV010000016.1:231331-243198 GCF_044768525.1 Streptomyces sp. NPDC091287 | reverse complement strand
GCCAGGGTGGCGGGGCCGACGGTGTCCAGGGTGTCGGCGAGGACGCGTTGGGCGGCGCCGGCGGTGTCGATGACGGGGTCGGTGGTGGCCGGGTCGCGCTGGACACGGATCTCGTACCAGCCGTAGTGGGCGACGTACGCGCCGACGAGGAGGAGAAGTCCGCCGCCGATGCGGGGCGCAAGCGCACCGGCACGGCGCAGATGGCTGACGGCGGTGCTGCGGGTGAGAGCAACGGTCAGGGACGCGACGCCCACGATCAGGCCCATACCGGCCGCGTAGGCGGCGAAAAGAACGACTCCTTCGGCGCTGGAGCCGCTCCGGAAGGCGGAGACGACGATGGCGAGGAACGGGGCGATGGTACAGCCGAGCGAAGCGGTGGCGTACGCCATGCCGAACAGGGCCATCGAGGGGACCGACCGGGTCACGGCGGGAGCCCGTCGCACTTTCGGTATCAGGGCGGGCAGTTGGCGACCGGCCAGTAGCCAGGCACCGGCGGCGGCCATGAGGACGCCGAAGGTGATGGTGAACCAGGGCAGATGTTCCTGGACCTGTCCGGCCACGGGCTGGATCGCCAGGCCGAATATGCCGAACAGGGCGGCGAAGCCGACGGTGATCGAGGCGGTCGCGGTCAGGGCCCGGCCGACGGCGACACCACGGGTGGGGCTGTCGTCGCCGAGGACGAGGAGGGAGAGGTAAGCGGGGAGCAGCGCGAAGCCGCACGGGTTGACGGCGGCGAGAATGCCTGCCGTGAGGGCGAGGGCGAGCGGGAGGTCGGTCATCGCGGGTCAGCCGGTCAGTCCGGCGACCTTCTCGGCCAGCCCCTTGCCTCCGGGCAGGACGCCCTCGTAGGTGGTCTTCCCCTCCTTGTCGAGGATGACGTACCGGCTCTGCTCGGTGACTTCGAACCGCTTCCAGACCTCGCCCTTCTCGTCGGAGAGCTGCGGGAAGCCCCCAGTCCCGGTGTCGGCGACGAACTCCTTCATGGCCTCGTTCTTGTCCAGCCCCGCCACACCGACGACGTTGGCCTTGCCCGCGTAGTCGGCGGCGACCTTCGCGGTAGCTGTGGCCTGGGCCTTGCACTTGGGGCACCAGGGCGCCCAGAACCACAGTACGGTCGGCTTGCCCGCCAGCGCGCCGGCCTGGAACGGCTTCCCGTCCACCGTGGTCGCGGTGAACCGCAGCGCCTGCGGCACCACGGGCCCGGTGGTTTCATCGCTGCCGGCGTCGGAGGAGGCCGACGGCTGCCCGGGGGACGACGAGCCCGGAGGGGACGCGCCCGCCGTCTCGTCGTCGGCGCCGCTGTCCGCGCCGCATCCCGTGAGGGCGAACAGGGCGGCGGCGAGGACGGCAGGCAGAACAGTGCGGGCCCGCATGGAGGACTCCTGTGTGGTCGGGATGGGAGTGACTCTAGATCCGCCCTCCCCGCCCTGCGGCCGCTACAACCCTTACAGTTCGGTGACGCGAGCCGGGGAGTGCCGATAACGCCGTGATCCGGGCCGCCGCGACAGGGTCCGGGGCTCCACACCGGTAGGTGCGGAGCCCCGGACGCCGCGAGCGCTCGGTCAGCCCTTCTTGAAGACGGTCACGGCGAGGCTGTCGGCGGTGTTGCCGGTGGCGTTCGCGGCGCCGTTGGTGTCGAGGACCTTCTTCCAGGTGCCGGAGGGGAGGTTCACGACGTAGGCGCTGCTGGTGGGGTTGTGGACGACGATGGTGTCGTGGCTGGTCGGTGCGGCGGTGTTGGAGCTGATCGCCGAGACGATGACCGAGCCGTCGATGGTCGTGGACATCTGCGCCTTCACGGCGTCCCAGGAGCCGAGGCGCAGGGCGGGGGTGCTCTTGCGCAGGGCGATGGCGTCCTTGTAGTAGCGGAAGGTGGCGGCGTTGGCCGTCTTCTCGCCCCACTGGATGGCGTTGACGTCGTCGCCGGCTTCGTAGGAGTTCTTCGCCGTTTCGTAGTCGCCGTCGACGACCTTGGAGTGCTGGAACTCATCGCCTTCGTAGAAGAAGGGGATGCCCTGGGAGGTCAGGACTATGCCGGTGCCCAGGCGGTGCATCTGGGCGGCCCGGCTGCCGGTGACACCGGAGTAGGTGATCTTGTCCCAGAGGTTGAGGTCGTCGTGGGCGGAGACGTAGTTGATGCTCTGCTCGGGATCGTAGGCGAAAGCCGCGGCCCAGGGGTCGGACAGAGGGCTGGTGCTCTTGACGGCGAGGGGGGAGCCTCGCGTGCCGAGGGCGACGGAGGCGGCGGAGCTGGAGGAGGAGCCGCCCATGTAGCCGAGGACCTGGTCGCGGGTGCCGCCCTTGACGGCGTCGCGGAAGGTGCCGTTGAAGACGCCCACGTGGCCGCCGGCGAGGGCCGGGGTGGTGCCGTAGCGGACCTTGTCCGCCTGCTGGGGGTCGTCGACCCCGCCGCTCCACGGTTCACCGTGGATCTGGAGGGTGCGGTCGGGGAAGGTGGTCTGGAGGTGCTTGGCCCACTGGTCGACGTTCTTGTACTGGTGGACGCCCATGAGGTCGAAGCGGAAGCCGTCGATGTTGTAGTTCCTGACCCAGTACTCCAGGGAGTCGAGGATCATGCGGCTGACCATGGGGTTCGAGTCGTCGATGGAGTTGCCGGTGCCGGACAGCTCCCTCTCGTGGTAGTACTTCCCGGTGATGTCCTGGAGTACGCCCTTGCCGGCGGTGTGGTTGTAGACCACGTCCATGAGGACCCGGATGCCGTTCTTGTGGTACTCGTTCACCATGTCCTTGAACTCGCGCACCCGGTCCTCCGGTGAGGTGAACTGGGAGAACTGCTCCTCGGGCACGTTGAAGTTCAGCGGGTCGTAGCCCCAGTTGGGCACGGTGCTGTTGAAGTCGTAGGACGGCATGAGCTGGACGTGGGTGACGCCGAGCTCCTTGAGGTGGTCGATGCCGGTCTTGGCGCCGTTGTGGGTGGTGCCGGTCTGGGTGAGGCCGGCGAACTTGCCGCGCTTGGCGCTGTCCACGCCGGAGCTCGGGTCGATGGTGAAGTTGCGGACGCTCATCTCGTAGATGACAGCGTCCTCCCGCTTGGTGATGGCGGGCCTGGGGGCCCAGCCGCCGGTGGGCTGGACGGCCTCGGCGTCCACGACGACGCCTTCGGTGGTGCCGGGCTTGACCATACGGGCGTAGGGATCACGTACGGAGTTGTTGCCGACGCGGAACTGGTAGGGCTGGTTCTTCAGGTTGCCGGGCACCACGGCCTGGTAGACGTCGGTGTATCCGTGTACGTCGGCCGGCCGCATGGTGTGGGTCTGGCCGCCGACGGTGACGCTTACCTGGGAGTTGTCGGGTGACCAGATCCGGAAGGTGGTCTGGTCCGGGGTGTACAGGGCGCCGAGGGTGCCACCCGGGGCGGGGCCTGCGGGCTCCTCGGTCTGGACGCTCAGGACGTGGGTGGTGCTGTTGTAGCGGAAGTCGACGGTGGAGCCGGTCTCCGGGACGGTGAAGGCGATGTCGGCACCGCTGGGGCTGCCGCCCTGTCCGTAGCTCTCGTCCCAGGACTGGCCGATGGCGGCCTTGGTGGCGTAGGTGCCGGCCGGGATGGCCTCGGTGGACCAGGTGTAGATGCCGTCGCCGTCGATGTCCTGGAGCCAGGACTTGAGGCAGTTCGGGGCCCAGTCGGCGCTGCACCCGATCTCGGACTGGAAGGATCCGCTCGCGGTGACGATCTTGCTGTTGATGTCGTCGGTGATCCAGTGCGTGACCGGGTCGTAGACGAAGGTGACGCTGCGGCCTCCGGCCGGGATCCGCAGGGGGATGTCGGCGCCGAAGTGCTGCGCCTTCGCCCCGTAGTTCTCCGCCCAGCTCTTGTTGATGGCCGCCTTGTAGGCGTAGTCGCCCGCGGGGAGGGTGAACGTCTTCGACCAGGCTCCGGAGCCGTCGGTCCGGGCGGTGAGCTGGGCCTGACTGCAGTCCGTGGACCAGTCCCCGGCGCAGCCGATCTCGCTGTTGAACGTGCCGGGGACGGAGACGGCCGTGGGAGCGGCTGCGGCGGCGGGGGTGGCCAGGGCGGGTGAGAGGCCGAAGCCGAGAGCGGTGGCCGCCAGGAAGGCGGCTGAGGTTCTTGCTGGACGACGCCAGGGGCGTCTGCGGGTGCCGTGCAAGGAGTGCCTCCGAGGGGGAGCTCGCTCGCCGCCGTCCCTGCCGGGCGGGTGCGGCGGGCGGGCGAAAGGGGTGAAGCGCCGAGGGGTTGTCAGCGCATGCCGGGCCGCGGCAGGCCCAGCCCGCAACACGGGGGTACGGAGGTCCGGGGACGGACCACCGCGCGTTAACCCGTTGCTAACTCAAGTTAATAATGGGTTAGTCGAGGGCCGTCAAGAGATCGCGCACGATGCGTCCGGCGGATGCCGAACCCACCGGTCGGCGGCGGCACCAGTCGGCGTTCCGGCCGGCGGCGTGCGGCAGGGCAAGCAGCGTGAAGGGCCCGGTGAGTGCCTGCGGCGGCTCTCACGGGGCGCTTTCCCGCCGGCCGAGTGCCGGCCGGCCCCCGGGTGTGGGCATGCCTGGTGGGGCAGCGGCATGCCGCTGCCCCACCAGGTTGCGGGCTTCTCCTGAACGCTATTGCTGGACGAAGACAGCGACCGAGTATGCCGGGACGGTGAACGTGCCGCTGCGGGGCGCGAACGCCGAGCGCTTCACCGTGGTGTCCCGCCCCTGCTGCAGGACAGGGTGGAGAGCCTGTCCGGTCCCCGCCAGGGTCTTCAGTGTCTGTTGCTGGACGGTGTCTGTCGCGTTGTAGATGACGGTGACGGACCGGTAGGTGCCCAGCCCCTTGCCGTCGAGGTGCTGGGTGATCACTCCGGGGACCTCACCGGCGGTGCCGGACAGGGGGAAGGAGAGCCGCTTCTGCACGTCCCGGGCTTTCTTCAGGGCGAACAGCGGCGTCGACTTCTTGATCTTCAGGAACTGCTGGTACTGGGCTGCGGCCGCCTTGATCGTGGTGCATCCGGGGGTGAGTGCGGGGTCGGCGAGGAGCGGCCTCGCGTAGGGCCACTGGGCGCTGTTGGACTCGGCCAGGGGCAGGCCGCGGCCGAAGCCGTTGCCGTGGCGGCAGTCCCACTGGATGGCGTTGAACCAGTCGCCGCTGTCGTAGGAGTTGTGGTCCAGGGACTTCGAGCGCAGCAGGTCGGTGCCACCCTGGGCCATGGAAGGGCTCTGGGAAAGGGTGGTGGTGGCCAGGGCGAGGGCTTGGAGGCGGGCTCGTTCGGTGGGGGTGGTGCCGACGGGGAGTTTGTGGGCGTAGGCGTCGTAGAGCGTGTGGTTGTCGTGGGCTTCGACGTAGTTGACGGCCTCGGAGGGGGTGGCGGTGTAGCCGGCGGGGTTGCCGTTGTAGTCGATCTGGGCTCCGGTACGCCGGGTGCCGTCGCTGGTGGTGAAGGCGTAGTCGGCGAGGTTGCCGGTGAGGCCGAGCTTGACGAGGTCCATGTCCTTCAGCAGCCGGGTCCTCTGCTGCTGGGGAGTGCCGTTGACGTCGGCGCCGTTGGGGTTGGTGAACAGGCCGCTGCCGAAGCCCTGGCGCCGGGGGTCCGCGTCGGAGATGCCGCCGCCGCGCACGCCGTCGCGCAGCCGGTCGTTGAAGGTGCCGATGCCGGTGCCGGCCATGTTCTTCTGGGTGGCCTGTACGAAGCGGGCGTCGCCGGCAACGATGCCGTAGTCCCAGCCTTCGCCGTAGAGGTAGGAGTTCTTGCCGTCGATCCCGTGGCGCGCGAGGGTGAGCCTGGCCATGGAGGACTGGACGTCGAGCATGGTCTGCTTGGGGTCCAGGCCCATCAGGTCGAAGCGGAAACCGTCGATGCGGTAGTGCTTGGCCCACGTGGTCACGGAGTCGACGACGAGCTTGTTCATCATCGCGAACTCGGGTGCGGTGTCGGCACAGCAGCTGTCGCGGGTGACGGTGCCGGTGGCGTCCAGGCGCTGGTAGTAGCCGGGCACGACCTGGTCGAGGACGGAGTCGAGGGCCTGTCCTGCGGCGGCGGTGTGGTTGTAGACGACGTCCATGACCACGCGCAGCCCGGCGCGGTGGAGGGCCTGGACCATCTGCCGGAACTGGATGATGCGGTCGCTGCCGTCGGGGCGGGTGGCGTAGGCCCCTTCGGGGACGGTGAAGTGGTACGGGTTGTAGCCCCAGTTGTAGCCGTCGCGGGCCTGCGTGGAGGCGACGCACTCCTGCTGCTGCAGCGAGTCGGGTGCCATCGAGGGCAGGTCGCAGTCGGGCACGGCCTGGTCGGCGCGTACTTCGGCGGTGCCGGCGAAGTCGAAGACGGGCAGCAGCTGCACGGTGGTCACGCCGGAGGCGACCAGGTCCCTGAGGTGCTTCATGCCACCGGACTTCGGGTCCGTGAAGGCCAGGTAGGTGCCCCGCCTACCGGCGGGCAGGTTCTCGTCGGCGACGGAGAAGTCGCGGACGTGGATCTCCTGGATCTGTTCGCGCTCGGGGCCGGGCGCCTTGGGTGAGCGGGTGCTCTCCCAGCCCTGCGGGGCGGTGGCGCGGTCGGTGAGGTCCACGATCTGGCTGCGCCGGGAGTCGGCGGAGAGCGACAGCGAGTAGGGGTCGGTGACCTGGTTGGTGACCACCTTGTGCACGGCCGGGGCCCACACGGTCACCTGGTAGCGGTAGTAGAGGCCCTTCCACGACCGGTCCCCGCGTACGCTCCACACGCCCGAGCGCGGGTCGGGGGTCAGCTTCACCGTCCGGTGGGCGGTGGAGGTGGCGGAGTCGTACAGCTCGACGCTGACGCCGGTGGCGGTGGGCGCCCACAGGGAGAGGGTGGGCCGGGCGTTGTGGAAGACGGGGCCGAGTTCGGCCTTGGTCGCCCGCTTCGCGTAGAGGGCGTCCAGGACGCCCTGCGTCTGGAGACCGGTGGCGGTGGTCAGGTTGCCTTCGGTGTCGAGGGCGGCGACGGCCACTTGCCCCTTGAGGAGGTCGCGTGCCTTCCCGGCCCACTCGGCCGGGACACGCAGCGCGCCGAGCCCGGCGAGATGCGGGTACTGCTTCCTGACGTTCCGGGGCAGGCCCTGCGGATCCCGGGTCAGCGGGACGACGGTGCCTCCGGTGATGCCGGTGCCGCCGGCCGCGAGGCCGCCGCCGGGTGCCGCCGCCAGCTGGTAGGTGCTGCCTTGCGGGCGGGTGCCGAGGTCCCAGGCGATGAGGTCGGGGGCGAGCCAGTACGCGGAGCGGGGTGCGAGGCTCGGCTTGGCCGGGCCCGGGTAGACGTCCAGGACCTTGGAGGAGGCGCTGTGGCTGAACGTTGTCGCGGCGCCGTCGGCGGCCACGGTGAAAGATGTACCGGCGCCTTCGGCGGCGGCCGGAAGGCCGAGGGCGGGGCGTGCCCGGTAGGTGCCGGCGGGCAGGGTCGTGGTGGTGAAGGTTGCGATGCCGTCGCCGTCGGGGTCGGTGAGCCAGGAGGCGAGGCAGTCGGTGGCCTCGTCCCGGTCGCAGCCGAGTTCGCTCTGGAAGTCGCCGATCGCGGTGGCCAGGGTGGTGCTGAGGGTGTCGGTCACCCAGTGGGTGACCGGGTCGTAGACGAACGTGACCTCCGCTCCTCCGGCCGGGACCGTGAGCGGGATGTTGGCGCCGCCGAGGGTGGCGTTCAGCCCGTAGTTGACGGCCCAGCTCCTGTCGAGAGCGGCCTTGTAGGAGTACGTCCCGGCGGTGAGGCGGGCGGTCAGCGACCACTTGCCGTCGGGGCGGTGCCGCATCTGAGCCTGGTCGCAGTCAGGGGCCCAGTCGCCGGCACAGCCGATCTGCTGGTCGAAGTCGGCGGCTATGGCGACAGCCTGCGGTGGCGCGGGGTTCACCTCTCCGGCGGCGGAAGCGGGTACGACGGCGGCGGTCGCGGCGAGGAGCAGGGCCAGGCCCGCCGCGCGGGCGGAACGTCTGCGTCCGGGACGGGACAGGGAGCGATGCATCGGGCACCTCATGGTGTCGCGTGGGCGGATATGGGTCCGGCCGGGCCCCGCCGCTGAGTTGTGCGGGGGCCGGCCGGTGATCGGGGTTCGCCGGGGGCGTCAGCCGGTGGTCCACCAGGCGGTGGTGTCCGGCGGCAGGACCGCCTGCTCGGCGGTGGCCTGGACGGGGGCGCTGGCCAGGAGCAGACGGCCGGGTACGGCCAGGGTGATGGCGGCGCCGGTCAGGTTGACGGTGCAGGTGAAGGTGGTGTCGCCGTCGGTGCGTTGGAAGATCAGGACATCGCCGGGGCTGTCGAGCCAGCGGAGGTTGTCGGCGGCGCCGAGGGCCGGGTGGGTGCGGCGGACGGCCAGGGCGGTGCGGTACATCTCCAGGGTGGAGTCGTCCTGACCGGTCTGGGCCTGGACGCTGAGTCCGGCCCAGGTGGCGGGCTGGGGCAGCCAGCTGCCGCCCGTACCGAATCCGTACGAGGGGCCCTCGACGGTCCAGGGGATCGGGACGCGGCAGCCGTCGCGGAAGCCGTCCTGGCCGGCGGCGCGGAAGTAGGCGGGGTCCTGGCGGGCTTCGTCGGGCAGGTCGGTGACGTCGGGCAGGCCGAGCTCCTCGCCCTGGTAGACGTAGGCGGAGCCGGGCAGGGCGAGCATCAGCAGGGAGGCGGCGCGGGCCCGGCGCAGGCCCAGCTCCGGGTCGCCGGGAGTACGGATCTGGGTGCCCAGGCCCGGCGGGTTCGCGAAGCGGGTGGCGTGCCGGGTGACGTCGTGGTTGGACAGGACCCAGGTGGCGGGGGCGCCGACGTCGCGCATGGCGTCCAGGGTTTCGTCGATGACTGTGCGCAGGGCACCGGCCTGCCAGGAGGTCGCCAGGTACTGGAAGTTGAACGCCTGGTGCAGTTCGTCGGGGCGCACGTAGTTCGCGGTGCGGGCGAGGGTGGGTGCCCAGGCTTCGGCGACGCCGATGCGCCAGCCGTCGTACTCCTTGAGGATGGTGTGCCAGCTGCGGTAGATCTCGTGGACGCCGTCCTGGTCGAAGCTCGGGCTGGCGTTGGCGCCCAGCAGCTTGGTCTGCTCCAGGCTGCCGAGGTCGGGCAAGCCCTCGGCCTTGACCATGCCGTGGGCGACGTCGATGCGGAAGCCGTCGACGCCGAGGTCCAGCCAGAACCTGAGGATGGAGGCGAACTCGTCCCGGACGGCGGGGTGGTCCCAGTTGAAGTCCGGCTGTTCGGCGGCGAAGAGGTGCAGGTACCACTGTCCGGGGGTGCCGTCGGGGTTCTTCGTACGGGTCCACGCGGGACCGCCGAAGATCGACTCCCAGTCGTTGGGGGGCTCCTGCCCCTGTTCGCCCTTGCCGTCGCGGAAGTGGAACCGCTCGCGCAGGCGGGATCCGGGGCCTTCGCGCAACGCACGCTGGAACCATTCGTGCTGGTCCGAGCAGTGGTTGGGGACCAGGTCGACGATGATGCGCAGCCCGTGCCGGTGAGCCTCGTCGATGAGGGCGACGGCGTCGTCCAGGTCGCCGAACATCGGGTCCACGACACGGTAGTCGGCGACGTCGTACCCGGCGTCGGCCTGCGGGGAGGCGTAGAACGGGGACAGCCAGACGGCGTCCACACCCAGGTCGCGCAGGTAGGGCAGCCGGCTGCGTACGCCGGGCAGGTCGCCCATGCCGTCGCCGTCGGCGTCGGCGAAGCTGCGGGGGTAGACCTGGTAGATCACCGCCTCACGCCACCAGTCCGCCGTACGGGCGGGAAGCGGGGGCGTCGTCGCGGGGTCGGCAGACTCGGTCATGAAGGCAGTCCTCCGGGCAGCGGCGCATGACGCGCCGGCGTGGGGTGTGCGGTACGGGGAGAAGCGGTTGCAGCGGTGCGGGGCCGGAAGGGGCCTGTCAGCTCTTGGTGCCGCCTGCGGTGAGGCCGGCCACCAGGTGCTTCTGCGCGACGTAGAACACGGCAGCGGCCGGGATCGCGATGAGGACCGAGGTGGCCGCCAGGTAGTTCCACTGGGAGTTGAACTGGCTGATGTAGCTCTGGAGGCCCACGGCGAGGGTGTACTTCTCCTCGGTGAGCATGAACTTCGAGGCGAACGCGACCTCGCCCCAGGCGGTGATGAAGGTGTAGAACGAGGCGACCGCGAGCCCGGGGCGGGCCAGGGGGAGGATGAGCCGCCAGAACGTGCCGAACGGCGTCAGGCCGTCGATCCGGCCGGCCTCGTCGATGTCGACCGGGATCGTGTCGAAGTACCCCTTGAGCAGCCAGGCGCTGTACGGCACCGCGGTGGAGCAGTAGATGACCACCAGGCCGCCGTAGGTGTCCAGCAGCCCGAGGCTCGCCATGATCTTGTACAGCGGGACCATGAGGACGGCGACCGGGAACATCTGCGTGAGCAGGAAGGTGTACATCAGCGCGCCGCGGCCCAGGAACCTCATCCGGGAGACGGCGTAGGCGGCGCTCGCGGCGATCAGGACGCCGATGAGCATCGTGCCGAACGCGACGATGAGCGAGTTGACCATCCAGGTGCCGAAGCCGGTGTTCTGCAGCACGTGCGAGTAGTTGTCGAGGGTGGGGTCGCTCAGGATGCGCGAGGGATGCTGGTAGTCGTTCTTGTCCGGTCCGAGCGAGATGTAGAAGATCCACAGGATCGGGAAGACCGCGATGAACGCGCATGCGCTCAGGACGGCGTGCAGGCTGACTGACGCCGAGCGGCGCCGCTTGCCCAGCGGGCGGCCGGGGCGTGGCGCCTTGTCGGTCAGCGCGCTCGGCACTGGGGTGCTCATCGTGGTCATGCCAGAACCCCCTGGTCGTTGCGCTTGAGCCAGCGCCGGTAGACGCTCGTGAAGACCACGAGCAGCGACAGGCAGATGATGCCGACCGTCGCGGAGCGGGCGTAGTCCTGGGGCTGCTGGCCGAAGAAGAGGCGGTAGGCGTAGGTGACCAGGATCTGGACGCTGTCGCTGTTCCCGCCGAACAGCAGGAAGATCACGTTGAACTGGTTGAACGTCCAGATGACGCCGAGCAGGATCACGGTGCTGCTCACCGGGCGCAGTCCGGGCAGGGTGACGTGGACGAACCGCTGCCAGGAGTTCGCGCCGTCCATCGACGCGGCCTCGTGGTGCTCCTTGGGGATGGACTGCAGACCGCCGAGCATCGAGACCATCATGAACGGCACGCCGCACCAGATGTTGACGCCGATCGCGGCCACCTTCTGCGCCATCGGATCGCTCAGCCACGAAGGGCCGGCCACCCCGATCGCTCCCAGGACCTGGTTGACCACCCCGTCGTCGGCGAGGATCAGCCGCCACGCGAAGACCGTGACGAACGACGGCACCGCCCACGGCAGGATCAGCAGCATCCGGTACGGGCTTCGGCCCCGGAACCGTCGGTTGAGGGCGATCGCCAGGGCGAGACCGATCGAGTACGTGAGCGCGACGCAGGCGACGGTCCAGATCACCGTCCACGTGAAGTGCGGCCAGAACTGGTTGTTCGACCCGGTCAGGATCTCCGCGTAGTTCTTCAGCCCGACCCACGAGAAGGAATCGGGGATGTCGTTGACGCCGATCGTGCGTCCGACGTTCTCGCTGGTGGCGTCGGTGAACGTCAGGTAGATGCCCTGGAGCAGGGGGTAGGCGACAACGGCTCCCAGGACCAGGACTACGGGCAGGCACATGGCCCACGCGTACCAATACTGGTCGTAGGAGTTCGTCAGGCGTTTCAGTGGGCCCGGGCCTCGGCCCCGCCGGTGTGCGCGGGCCGGCTCGTCCCCGACGGCGATGGTCATGGTGTACCTCGGTGTGGCAGGAGGGATCGACAGGCACTACCCGGCCGGGCGCCCCCGGGCGGCGGGGCGGCCGGGCCGCGCCCGCAAGAGGTGGAGTAGTGCGGCAGGAGCCACATTGCCACGGCGGCGGCCATGTACAGGCCCGCCTTCGTGCCCACCAGACCCGA